>NZ_DBEXAY010000048.1:0-18734 GCF_048170485.1 Victivallis sp.
CCGCAACCGGAGCGGCGGCGCTGACGCCCAGACGCTCTTCCAGAGTCTTGACCAGCTTGGAAAGCTCCAGGACGGTCAGGTTCTCGACATAGGAGACGAACTCTTCCATTTTGTTTT
This sequence comes from Victivallis sp., assembly GCF_048170485.1. Classification (NCBI taxonomy): domain Bacteria; kingdom Pseudomonadati; phylum Lentisphaerota; class Lentisphaeria; order Victivallales; family Victivallaceae; genus Victivallis; species Victivallis sp. The sequence goes on from NZ_DBEXAY010000048.1 coordinate 118, forward strand.
CTTCCGACATCTTAAATGCCTCCATTCGTAACTTTAGTTCACTTACTGTTTTTCAACTTTGTCTTTATACGCATTGAGCACATTCAGGATGCTCGCAGCCTTGGCGTTGAGAACGCTGACCAGGTTCCGGGACGGAGCCTGCAGCACTCCGAGCAGCATCGCCTGAAGCACGGGCTTCGACGGCAGTTCTGCCAGGCTGCCGATTTCGGCCTTGGAGAGGATCGCTCCATCCATGTAGCCGCCCTTGGCGCCGAGCTTGTCATTCTTCTTGCCGTAGTCGACCAGCAGTTTGGCGACCGCACTGCAATCGCCCTTACCGGAAACCATCGCGGTCCCGAGAGTAAGGTCGATCTGGTCCAGACCGTCGATCTTAAGCAGCTCGCCCGCCTTCTTGATCAGCGTGTTTTTCAACACGTGGCAGGTCGCATTCTGCGCCGCAAGCTGATTGCGAAGATCGGAAAGCTCCTTCACGGTGAGTCCCGAAAAAGAGACGAAATACACGTAATCGGCGCCGCCGATCATCTCACTGATCTGTTTGACCAGAACAAGCTTTTCGTTTCTCATTCTTTGGACCTCACCAGTTCCTTGACATTAATCTTGATTCCGGGAGTCATCGTCGCCGAAATCGTGCAGGAGAGGATGTAGGCACCCTTCGCCGTCGTCGGCTTCGCCTTGTTCAGCGCGTCGACAATCACGTCGAAGTTCTCCTTGAGCGCATCCGCCTCAAAGGACATCTTGCCGAACGGAACATGGACGCACGCACCACGATCCGCGCGGAACTCCGCACGACCCGCCTTCGCCTCGCGAACCGCCGTGCCGACCTGATCGGTCACAGTACCGGTCTTCGGGTTCGGCATCAGGCCGCGGGGACCGAGCTGACGACCGAGGGGACGAACCAGACGCATCGCATCCGGCGTCGCGATCAGGATGTCGAAATCCTGCCAGCCGCCCTTGATCTTCTCCACGATATCCTCGTAACCGACGAAATCAGCTCCGGCATCCCGCGCATCCTGCGCGAGAGGACCGTCGGCAACCACCGCCACCCGGACGGTTTTGCCGGTGCCGCGGGGAAGCGCAACCGCTCCACGCACCGTCTGGTCGGACTTGCGCGGATCCACGCCCAGCTTGAACGCCACTTCCGCCGTCTGATCGAACTTCACTCCGGGCATCCCCTTGAGCAGCGCGATCGCTTCCGAAACGGAATAACGCTTCTGAGCATCGAAACCGGCAACTTCCACCTGTTTCTTGTAAAGCTTGCTTCTACGCATCGACCACCTCGATTCCCATGCTGCGCGCGGTGCCTTCGATGATGCGCATGGCCGCTTCCTCGTCACGGGCGTTGATGTCTTCCTTCTTGATCTGCACGATTTCACGGATCTGCGCCCGGGTGATCTTGCCGGCCTTTTCCGTGCCGGGCTTCTTCGCCCCGGAAGCCACACCCGCCGCCTTCTTCACCAGAACGGCAGCCGGGGGCGACTTGCAGATGAACGTGAACGACCGGTCCTGATAGACCGTGATCACGACAGGAATGATCATACCGCTCTGAGACTGAGTGGCGGCATTGAACTGCTTACAGAACTCCATGATGTTGCAACCGGCCGAACCAAGAGCCGGACCGATCGGCGGTGCCGGATTGGCTGCGCCTGCCGGAATCTGCAACCGGATCAAGCCTGTAACCTTCTTTGCCATGATTACAATTCCTTTTTCGATCCCGAGGTGGTCCGGACTGGCAGGTGCCCCGCCACCAGAGAATCTTTCTTCCTTACTGCTAAAGTATCGCGCAGAACCGTCAGACGGTCCGCTCGACCTGCCAGAACTCCAATTCGACCGGGGTGGAACGACCGAAAATCGACACCATCAGCTTCAACTTGCCGCGCTCGTTGTCGATCTCCTGAATCGCACCCTCGAAATTTTCAAACGCTCCGTCCTTGATGCGGACCACTTCACCGATCTCAAAGGCGATCTTCGGCTTGACGTCGGTCTCACCGCCCTGCACCGGACGCATGATCTCATCCACCTCCCGCTGCGAGAGCGGCGTCGGCTTGTTGGTCCCGCCGAGGAAGCCGAGCACCCCCTGGACGTTGCGTACAAAATACCACGCTTTTTCGTTGATCATCCCGAGATCATCGTAGAGATCCATCCGGACCCAGATGTACCCCGGGAAAAGATGCCGCGCCCGGATCGTCTTGCGACCCTGACGGACCTCCACCACCTTTTCGGTCGGAATGAACGCATCGTAAACCGGCACCTGGTCGCCGCTCTGCATCTGACGCAGCAGCGTGTCACGCACCTTGTTCTCGTGTCCGGAAAGGGTATGGACGACAAACCACTGTCCGCGGTTGTCGTTCCCATTCTCCACAGCTTCGCTCATAATCCGTCCCCAATCCTAAAAAAGTCTGCCTACCGTGACCAGCCGGATCACTATCCGCGCCACTTCATCAACACCGGCCACAAACAGCGCCAGGATCACAATCGCCACAACCACCAGCACCGTCGATTCGAAAAGCTGCTGCCGGTTCGGCCAGGTGCACCGCCCCAGCTCGGCTATCGTCTCGGAGATAAAGCGCCTAATTTTTCCCATAAAGGATACGCCGCCGGCAATCTCTCCGGCACTTCCACCGCGCTTCTTACTGTCTTGCATTTTCTCCGTTACCTGCCTGTGTCTGTATAAACTGAAAAATGGCAGGAGAGGTGAGGCTCGAACTCACGACCTGCGGTTTTGGAGACCGCCGCTCTAGCCAACTGAGCTACTCTCCTGTCAATTGTTGTTCGAAATCCGCTTACCGCGTCTCTTTATGAATCGTGTGCTTGCGTTCGAATTTGCAGTATTTTTTCTTTTCCAAGCGCTCCGGCGTATTCCGCTTCTCTTTCATCGTCGTGTAGTTGCGGCGTTTGCACTCGGTGCACTCAAGAATAACCAATTCACGCGCCATAATCTTACCTGAGTTTACATGATTATCCCGAACCGCCGGAATCGACGGTCCGGGACGTGTGCCGAATCCGGATATTACTCGATGATTTCGGAAACCCGGCCGGAAGCAACCGTGCGGCCGCCTTCACGGATCGCGAAGCGCAGACCCTTTTCCATGGCGATCGGGGCGATCAGTTCCACGGTGATCGTGGTGTTGTCGCCGGGCATCACCATTTCGACACCCTCCTTCAGGGTGATCGTGCCGGTCACGTCAGTCGTACGGAAGTAGAACTGCGGACGGTAGTTGTTGAAGAACGGAGTGTGACGGCCACCCTCATCCTTGGAGAGAACGTAGATCTCGCCGCGGAACTTGGTGTGCGGAGTCACGCTGCCCGGCTTCGCCAGCACCTGGCCGCGCTCGACATCTTCCTTCTTCGTGCCGCGGAGCAGGCAGCCGATGTTGTCGCCGGCCTGGCCCTGATCGAGCAGCTTGCGGAACATTTCAATACCGGTCACGGTGGTCTTCACCGTCGGTTTGATACCGACAATTTCAACTTCGTCGTTGAGCTTGATGATTCCGCGCTCGACACGGCCGGTCACCACGGTGCCGCGGCCTTCAATCGAGAACACGTCTTCGATCGGCATCAGGAAGGGCTGATCGACATCGCGCTTCGGCTCGGGGATGAAGTTGTCAACCGCATCCATGAGCTCGAGAATGCACTGCGACGCCGGATTGTTCAGGTCACCCTCGGCCTCGACCGCCTTCAGAGCGGAACCTTTGATGATCGGGGTCTCGTCGCCGGGATAGTCATAGCTGTTGAGCAGCTCACGGATTTCCATTTCAACGAGCTCGAGCAGCTCGGGGTCGTCCAGCTGGTCCACCTTGTTCATGAAGACGACGATCGCCGGCACACCCACCTGACGGGCCAGCAGCACGTGCTCGCGGGTCTGGGCCATCGGGCCGTCGGTCGCGGCGATCACCAGAATCGCACCGTCCATCTGCGCGGCGCCGGTGATCATGTTCTTCACATAGTCGGCGTGTCCGGGGCAGTCAACGTGAGCATAGTGACGCTTCTCGGTCTGGTATTCCACGTGAGCGGTATTGATGGTGATACCACGCTCCTTCTCTTCCGGAGCGTTGTCGATTTCATCGTATTTGCGGACTTCGCCGCCGAACTTCTTGTTCAGCACCATGGTGATGGCGGCGGTCAGAGTGGTCTTGCCGTGGTCGACGTGACCGATCGTACCGACATTGACGTGCGGCTTGGTTCTTTCGAATTTTTCCTTAGCCATTTTTCCCTCCTGAAAGGTTTTTTAGTGTTCCAACTTTATTTCAGCATCGGCAAAATATCATGGAGCCTACATCCGGACTTGAACCGGAGACCTCATCCTTACCAAGGATGTGCTCTACCGACTGAGCTATGTAGGCATTCGCACAAACACCTTACCCGACAATAAAGGCGACGGATTTCCACCCGCCGTCCTCATCGCTTTGCAGCGACTGTCGCGCAAAACGTTATTATCATGGTACTCGGGGGGGGACTTGAACCCCCAAGGATTACTCCATATGGACCTCAACCATACGCGTCTGCCAATTCCGCCACCCGAGCGTATTCCGCCGTTGGAACCACGCCAACTCGCGAGAACAGAGACATAATATATTCGCTCCCCCGCGTTTTGCAAATCATTTTTTCAGTTTTTTTTGCAAAATCCGCCTCAAAGCGCTTTTTTTGCCTGAAAAACGGCTATTCGACCACGGTTTTCCCGTTGTCGAGAACCGTATTCCGCCGCTTGAACGTCGGAATATCGAGATCCTCGCCGTTCCAGATCACCGGCGTGGTGTTCTCCATGATCCCCTTCGAAACCGTCTCCAGGAACGGCAGTGTCAGCTGGGATGCGTCCTCTTCCGGAGCCGCCGCCGCGCGACTCCGCTTCGGCGTACGCTCCGTGCTCTTGTGCATCACCTCGACAATTTCGTTCTCCGCATCGAGCCGGACCGTGACCGCGCAGAGCTGAATCATCCCGCGCCACTCTTCCGCCGTCGCCGCACCGACGATCACCCGCGCCTCCGGCTTCACCTGGCGCGACGCCAGCTCCAGCGCCGCCTTGGTCTCGCCGATCGAAAGCTCCGGGCCGCCGAGCAGCGACAGAATCACCGCATCCGCCTCGTCGAGCTTCCCGGCCCCGCCGAGCAGCGGCGAGTGCAACAGCTCCTCCATCGCCCGGTCGATCCGCACCGACGGATCCGTCTCCGACGAGACGCCGACACCGATGCTGCAGTAGCTCTTGCGCCGCTTCAGAAGGCTGACGAAATCGCCGAAATCGGCCGCCAGCAGATTGCCGTTCCGCAGAACCGCGGTCAGCGCCAGCACCGTGCGCGACACCTCCCGGTCGGCCAGGCGGAACGCCTCCGCCAGCGGCGTGGTCGCCTCCAGCACCGAAAACAGAAGATCGTTGGGCAGACAGAGCACCGCGTCGGCCAGGCCGAGCAGTTCGCCCTTGACGGTCTCCTCCGCCACCCGGCGCTTGCTGTGCCCCTCCAGCGCGAACGGCAGCGTCATCAGAAACATCGTCGGAATTCCCAGCTTGCGGGCCACGCTCAGCACCACCGGCACACCGCCGGAAGCGGTGCCGCCGCCGAGCCCGCCGATCACCATCAGCATCGCACTGCCGGAGAGCATCTGCTCCAGCGTGGAACGCTCATGCGCCATCGCCCGCTGCCCGTCGATCACATTCCCGCCGCAGCCGCGGCCGCCGCGCCAGCGGGCGCCGGCCAGCAGGCGGCAGTTCTCCGCGACGCCGGACCGGGCAAGACTCTCCGCGTCGGTATCCGCCGCCAGAAGCCGCAGCGACTGCGCCGCCGGGGCTTCGGCCAGCGCGCGCAGGATGCGGCAGCCGGCTCCGCCGAGCGCCAGAATCGTGATCTCCTTCGGTTTTCCCTGCTGCTCCATCGGCTACATCCGGATTGTTTCTTTCAAATTGGACAAATTCCGGCGGAACCGGCTGAGGAACCCGTCCGCCGCGTCGATCAGGTTGCCGACCGTTCCCCGGCCCCGGTTGCCTGAATTAAGTTCGTTGTAATAGGCGGCGATCTTCAACGCCCCCCACACGGTGCTGTAGCGCGGATTTTCCACGCCGATCACCGCCCCGCCGGCCTCCAGCGGCTGGCCGATGCGGCAGGAGAGGTCGAACACTTCGCGGAAAATGCCGGCGGTCCGTTCGAAGAGCGCGCCGCCGCCGGTGAGGACGCCGCCGGCGTCGAGATTGTTGAGTGCGCCGCGGTCCGCGACCATCTTCTTGACGATTTCGAAGATCTCACGCAACCGGAGATCGATGATGGTTTCAAACGAGACCAGCGGAATTCTCCGCATGCCGCTGCCGGGCTGGGGAAACTCAAGCCAGTCGCGCCGCTCCCGTATGGCCCGCACCAGGGAGCCGTCTTCGATCATCTTCCGGCAGAGCGAGATCGGCAGATCCAGCCCGATGGAGAGGTCGTTGCAGACATGGTCGAAACCGACCTGAATCACCCCCGAGGCCTGAATCCCAGAATTGTATTCCACATCGAATTCAGTGGTGCCGGCCCCGAGGTCGATCAGCAGAACGCCGTGTTCGCGCTCCTCCTCCGAGAGAATTCCGAAATCGGCCGCCAGCGGCGCGAAGGCGACCTCCATCATCGAATCCTCGAAACCGGATTCGCGGACGATCGTCCTGAAATTTTCCAGCCGGGAGGCCACCGCGTGCACCACATGGACGTAGGCGTCCAGCTTGCGCGCATTCTGTTCGAGCGGGTTGCGCACCGGCCGCCCGTCGATCATGAAGTAGGATTCGGAGCTGTTGATGATCTCCCGGTCCGGAGCGATATGCTGCACCTTGGCGTTCTCATGCGCTTCGAACCGCTCCTTCTGGGTGACCCGGTGCTGTTCGTTTTTGATGAACACCGTCCCCACCCCCTGATGGGAATCGATTCCGCAACCGGTCACCACCACCACCACCAGCCGGCTGTTGCCGAGCTCGTGATTGGAGCTGCGGTCCGCCTCCTCCAGCGCCGCGGCGAGCTGATCGAACGCCTTTTCCATGTTGTAGATTTCGCCCTTGACCACGGCGCCGGCGCTCGGAGCGGTGCCCCGCCCGATGATATTCACCCGGCCCCCCTCTCCGGCCTCGCCGATCAGGACGCAGATCTTCGAACTGCCCAGTTCGATGGCAGTCACGATCTCTCTGGAATGGAACATCCGTCCTCTCTCCGTTTGAACAACCACAATGCTTCCGTCATAAATATATCGGCAAAAGTGCAATTTTGCCAGTCTCTTTCCGGATTTCCCGTGGAATTCTCCGGATTTCTTCCGCTATCGTCTTTCCGGGAAACGCCGCCGGACAATGCCTCATATCGTTGTTTTATGCTATATTATCCCTGTTTTGTTCTACTTGACTATGTTGTTTTGTGAAAAAGCATCGCTATATTAACCGGAGACGGCGGCAGGCGGCCTCCGCCGGAGAGGATGACACCGGGCCGCAGCATGAGGAAACCAGCTATGGACTCCATTCCCTTCCCCGCACTTGATCCGGCTCTGCGCCGGGCCCGGCTCGACCTGCCGACGGAACTCGTCGACGCGGTACTCGACACCGACACCTTCAACGAGGTGGACGACCAGTTCGCGCTCACCTACGCGCTGCTGGCGACGGAAACCCTCCGGCTCCGGGCCGTGACGGCGGCCCCGTTCCTGAACTCCCGCTCCACCAGTCCGGCCGACGGCATGGAGAAGAGCTTCGAGGAGATCGGCCGGATTCTCGCCCTGCTCGACCATCCGGCGGAGGGCTTCGCCTTCCGCGGTTCGACCGGCTATCTGCCGGACCGCCGCACCCCGGTCGACTCCGCGGCCGCGCGCCGCATCGTGGAGCTCGCCCGCGAACAGCGCCAGTCCGGGAAGGCGCTCTACGTTTTCGCCATCGGAGCGATCACCAACGTCGCCTCCGCTCTGCTGCTCGACCCGGAGATCGTCCGCGACCTGGTGGTAGTCTGGCTCGGCGGGCACGACCGCAATCACCCGGACAACCGGGAATTCAATCTCTATCAGGATGTTCCGGCGGCTCAGGTGATCTTCGACTCCGGCGTGCCGTTCCTGCAGGTGCCCTGCTGCACGGTGGCCGAACTGCTCGCCACCACCCCCGCGGAGCTGCGGGAGCTCTGCGCCGACACCGGCGCCATCGGAGAATTTCTGCTGAACCGCACCTGCGACTTCATCGGAAACGGCTTCGCCGCCAGCAAGGTGATCTGGGACATCTCCGTCATCGGCTGGCTCCGCTGCCGGGAGGGATACCGCTCGGAACTCATCCCCGCGCCGCGGCTCGACGACTCCGGCCGCTACCTCGACGCCCCCGCCGGGCGCCACGAGATGCGCGTCGCCACCCACATCCAGCGCGACCAGGTCTTCGCCGACCTCTTCACCCTGCTGCGGAAACACGCGGCGCAGAACTGATTTCCACCACAGGAATCCGGCGGCGCCCTCAGCTCCGGAGCACGCCGTCGGAGAGCTCCGCCACCCGGTCGGCCAGATCGGCGATCTCGCGGTTGTGGGTGATCATCACGATCGAACGCTCCGGATGCTCCGAACGAAGTTCGGCGAAGAGTTCGAGAATGCCGCTGCCGGTCCGGCCGTCAAGGTTGCCGGTCGGCTCATCCGCCAGCAGAAGTTCCGGCTCGTTGATCAGCGCCCGGGCGATCGCCGCCCGCTGCTGTTCGCCGCCGGAGAGTTCGCTCGGCCGGTGGCGGAGCCGTCCGGAGAGTCCGACCGTCGCCAGCAGCGCTTCGGCCCGTTCCCGCGCCGAACGCTTCGCCAACCCGGCAAACCGGGCCGGAAGCATCACATTCTCCAGAATCGTCAGCTCCGGCAGAAGATGGTAGGCCTGAAACACGAAGCCGATCCGCCGGTTGCGGAACTTCGCCGCCGCCCGGCGGGAGAGTCCGGCCAGATCGGTTCCGGCGACCCGGATGGTGCCGGAATCCGGCTTCTCCAGAGCGCCGATCAGATTGAGCAGCGTCGTCTTGCCGCTGCCGGAGGCGCCGAGCAGACAGGCCCACTCGCCGCGCTCCACCCGCCAGTTGACGCCGCGCAGAACCTCCAGCACGGAATCGCCCATTCTGTAGCTCCGCCGGACATCGGTCAGCTCGATGATCGGTTCGTTCGTCTCACTCATAGCGCAATGCCTTTGCCGGATCGAGCAGCGCCGCCCGCAGCGCCGGGAGCAACGCCCCCAGCGTGCAGAGAATCACCGACGCCGCGATGATGAAACCGACGTCCCCGGGCACGATGTGCGCGGGCAGTTCGTCGAAGTAGTAAAGCTCTTTCGGGAAGAGTTCCGTGCCGGTCACCCGCGAGACAAAGTGCATGATGTCGTTGCGGAAATGGATCACCAGCCACCCCAGCAACGTCCCGACGCCGCTGCCGATCACCCCGATCAGGAACCCCTGCAGTACGAAAATCCGCGTCACCGCCCCGTCCCCCGCGCCGAGCGCCTTCAACAGCCCGATCTCACGGGTCTTCTGGTAGACCGAGGTCACCAGCGTATTGGTGATGCTGAACGCCGCCACCAGCACGATGAAGATCAGCAGGAAGAACATCATCCGCTTCTCCACCGCCAGCACGCTCAGCAGCTGTTTGTTCTCGTCCTCCCAGGTGGAGACCCGGTAGCTGCCGAGCTTTTCTCGCAGGGTTTTGATAAGCTCCTTCTGCTCGAACGGGTCCGGCCCCCAGCCGAAGACGCTGGTCGCACTGCCCCACGGCAGGTCGAGAAGTTCGGCCGCGTCGTCGATTCCGACGAAGAGCACGCTCCGGTCGAAGTCATATTTGCCGATCGAGTAGATGCCGGTCACGGTGAACTCCGAGGGCAGATAGGCGGAACTGTCCGGATTGATCTCCATGCCGCCATCCGGCTTGAACCGGACCAGACTGGTCAGCCGCTTCGGCGAGTGCAGCAGAATCTTGTCGCCCACCTTCACCCCCCAGCGCGCCGCCATGTGGGTGCTGATGATCGCCTCGTTCTTCTCCAGCGAAAGCATTCCCCGCCGGAGCGCGGTGTCGAATTCAAGGTGTTTGCGCAGCTCCTCCGCCCCGGTGCCGAAGAGGAGCAGCTGCATGTCGAGCTCGCGCCCCCGCTGCACCAGCACCGGCGACTGAATCACCGCCGCCGCGTCGCCGCCCGCCGCCCGGACCGTCTCGACGATCTCCGACGGGTCGCGGATCACCCGCCGCCACGGGTCGCGCACCTGAAAATGCGCCTGCGTCTCCACCAGCTTCTGCTTCATGAGGTCGGTGAATCCGGTCATCACCGCCAGCACCACCATCAGCACCGCCACGCCGAGCGTCACGCCGAGCACGCTCGAAAGCGTGATCAGCGACACCGCGTTCCGCTTGGGCTTCAAATAGCGCCCGGCCAGAAAAAGTTCCGTCAGCATATCCAATCCATTGTTTGTCAAGCTGGTAATATATCAACCGGCGAAACGAAACGCAAGGGCGCCGCCGAAGTTTTCCGGAAAAAACCGCAATGCGATTCCGTGCGAAGCCCCGCGGGATCAGAAATGGAATGCGAATGGTTCGCAGAAAGAGGTGCCGGGAGCCTTGCAGGAAACACGAGTTCCCCGCAGGGCGCGCTCCGACTCCGACGAGTTGGATGCCCCATTCTCGTCGAAGCGCGCCCGGTGAATCACTCTTTCCGGCGGAAACAAAAATGAAGATAACTACTTTGGGAAAAAGAAGTCAGATGGTCTCGAATTCTCCCTGCACCTCTTGCTGCAGCACCGCCTCGCCCGCCGCCAGCAAGACGCCGGACGCTTCGGCCTCCCCGTCGCCGAAGTTGGCCAGCAACCGGTACTGCACGCCGTCGACGCCGCGAATCCGCACCCCGCGCACTCCGTCCGCCGTGGAGAGAAACTCCCCGGCCGCGGCGAAGGTTTCCGGCGCATCGACCGCGAGCGCCGTCGCCGTGTCGGCAAGAACCGTTCCGGCTGGATACCGGCGGAACGGCGCCCCCGCGTCCCCGCCGACCGTCTCGATGTAGAGCGACTTCAGCGCCGGGGCGTGCAGGAGCGCCGCTTCCCGCTCCGCCGGGCGGAAGATCCACAGCGACTCCACGCCGCCCAGTGCCGCGACGGTGAGACGCCCCTCGATCGTCAGTTTCCGGCAGCCGGTGTCGATCGTCTCCGCCGCATCCGGGAGTGCCGCCGTCTCCCGGCACTCCCGTTCCGCCCGGTAGCTCCGCCGGAACCCGTTGTAGAGATCGTTCGGAATCTGCAGATTGACCGGAATCACCCGGTCAAAGGTGCTCTCTTTCAAAACCACGACCCGCTCCAGCAACAGCATGCTCCGCCCGTCGGGCAGCGCCGCGACCGCAAACCGGCTCTCCGCCACCGGATAGTGCCCCTCGCCCTCGCCGTATGGCTGGGATTCCACATACGTCACCGAGCCGCAGTGAACGAAACAATCCGCTCCCACCCTCCCGGAGGAACGCCCCTGGCGCACCTCACACCGGTGCAGTCCAATCCGGCAGAAGAGGTTGCCCTCCCACTCGGCCAGATCACTCCGATCGGCCGGGAGACAGAGCGCCACCGGTCCGGCGGCGCCGCGCTGAACGAAACTGCGAACCGCCCGCCGGTTCTTCCGCAGATAAGCCCCGTGGAAGGGATCGCTCCACAGGCACTCCGGCAGCGGTTCCGCGGCCGGCTCCGGCAGAGCGGCGAACCGCCGCCAGCGGAGCTCCTGCGATAGTACCAGCGCCGGATCGGACTCCAGCCGTGTGTAGTAGTAGGTCGACTGCTCCCGGATGCCCCGGAGCCGCTCCCCGTAGAAACTGCCGTCGCAGTTGCACGCCTGCTCCCGCAACAGCAGTTCGAGGTAACGAGCCCGGAGCCGCACCGCGTCGGCGTCGCGCAGGAATCCGGCCGCCAGCCACAGCGCGGGCAACGCATAGCACTGGCAGTAGGTGTAACGCGCCCGGGTGTCGCCGCCGATCCGCAACAGCCGCCCGTCGTCGAAGAAGAAGTTCTTCACCGTCCGCCAGAGATCATCGACATGGAGAGAGAGCGCTTCCGGCAACCTCTGCCCGCGCTCGCGGAAGTTGAAATACAGCATCGCCAGATTCGAAAGACAGATGATGCTGTAGCCGACATTCATGTAGCCGTGGTGGTCGAGCGAATAGTTCGGGGTGAAGTTGAAGCCGACGTGCCACTCGCGCAGCGGCCGGCCGTCGAACCGCTGTTCCGACGCGGCGTCGAGCGCGTGCGAAATGCCGTTGAGCAGAAAACGGGTCCCCTTCTCCCGCCAGAGTGCGGCATCCGGCGCGTCCGGATAGTCGAGCGCCGCCCGCCACAGGAAGCCGCCGTTCCAGATGTTCGATTCGGGACGGTTTTCGCCGCTGGAGTTGAGCATGTTCGCCTTCACCGGGTACTCTCGCAGAAGAAAATCCGCCTCGGAGAAACGGAATGCCCGGTAACGCTCCCGATCCTCCGCCGTGAAGTACGGTTCGAGCGCGTTGGCGCCGTGGGTCATCCGTTCGGCCCCGAGCACACTGATCCAGTGGCGTCCCCACTGCGCGCCGTCGGTGGCGGCAAGATCGCCGGTCACGTGGGTCCGCATCGCGTAGCGGAAGAGGGAGAGCGCCCGCTCCACCATCGCGGGGTCGGCTTCCTCCACCCCGGCAACCGCCAGCGCCGCGACGACATTCATATTGCTCTGGACCGCCCAGTGCGCGCTTTCGCCGGTTCCGTAGTACGCCAGCTCCGGATGGCCGGAGACATGGCGCAGCAGATTGTCCGACGCGAATTTCAGCCACCTTTTCAACGCGGCCCGACAGCGGTTCTGACGTTCATCTTCCATCGTATCCTCCCGGTTCTGAAATGTGCTCTCCCATAATAGATCACGATTTCTCCGGAAAAGAATGGCTTTTTTCAGGATTTTCATATATATTGATACGGTTTCACCACATCAACAGGAAAGAAAATCGATTCCATGGAGGAGCTGGAACATCTGGAAGCGGGACTGGCGGAGTTCGAACACCTCACCGGGCAGCCGCTGACCATCCTCGGGCTGGACGGCATCTTCGATTTCCGCCAGGCGCGGCGGCTCTTCACTCCGCAACGCGCCTCCCACAAGAAGATCGGCGCCTGCGCGGCGATTTTCAGCGAACACTGCATCGAACACTGCCGCCACCGGCAGACCCGGCGCTGCCGCGAAGCGGCGGGTCCGTTCGTCTCGGAGTGCCCGTTCGGGATCCGGCAGCTGGTCTTTCCGCTCCGGGAGCGTCTGGTCCACTACGGAATCCTCTTTCTCGGCGCCTGGCAAAACGGAACACCGCCGGATGCGGAACTGCCGGAAAAGTTCCGGAGGGAATACGCGAAGCTGCCGCCGATGGCTCCGGAACAGGAGAAGCAACTGCTGCTTCTGGGGGAGCTCTGCGCCGACGGGGTGCTTCACCGCCTTCGCGCCCGGGGGCTGCTGGCGGACACCCCGGACTTCCGCAGCGCGCGGATCCGCGACTTTCTGCAGACGCACCTTGCCGAACCGGTCGGCCTGCCGGATCTTGCGCAGGAGCTGGAACTCTCCAGCTCCCACACCAGCGTGCTGGTGAAGCAGCTTTTCGGCTGCTCCTTCACCACGCTGCTGCAGCGCATACGGGTGGATGCGGCGGGGCACTACCTCGCCGGAACCGAACTTCGACTGCACCGGATCGCCGAACTCTGCGGGTTCTCCAGCGAGTTCCACCTGAGCCGGGTGTTCAAACAGCAGACCGGCCTCGCGCCGAGCATCTGGCGGAAGCGGTAGACACGAAACACTAAAAGCTGCCGCCGCAGGGGAAATCCAGCAGTCGCCGACACCATTGGTGACTCTCGATGAGTCAGCCCATCTCCGGAGCGCTCCTTCGGTGCCTATTTCGATAAGCGGAAGGCGTCTGTCCTGTCTGACTGCGGAAAAAACGACTGAAATAATAACAATCCTTGAAATGGAGAATTCCTGCAATTTCCTGAATCTGCAATGGAGAAGAGACCAGTAATTTTTTTGCACGGCTGATCAGCAGATTGTTGCGATATTCCATCGGTGTACAACCGAATTGACGGCGAAAATGCAGAAAAAACATGGATCGCGACATGCCGCATAATTTGGCGAGTTTCACCATATTCTGCTCGGAATCAAAATTGTTCAACAACCGAACAGCCTCTGACAGCGACGAGGGCAAATTCCTCCGGCCGCTGTCAATACAGTCAAATGCGCGAACCAGAATGATCTGGAGCAATAATTCCGCCAATCTCTCCCAGTGGGGAGGCTGCTGCAGGGCCAGCAGATACGCCTCCTGTACTTCAATACGGATCCGGAAGAACTCCTGACGCTCAAAATGCGCCAGCCGGACACCGGGCACATCGGTATTGTACGGCAAATTCTGGTAGGACTTGAACATTTTACATGGCAAATGAAACCAGTAGAACATCCAGTCCGGAACTCCTAGAAAAGAGTGCCGCGGCAAAGCATCATACAAAACCAGATCACCGCAGATCAGTTTCCTGCTGTGATTTTCAAACGAAATCTCCCCTTCTCCGCCGACAGTCAATAGAATTCCAGGACGATCAAAACACATTTTCTGCCATGGAATCTGCTTGTTCTTCTGCGGAATGTCACTGGCTCCGATCAGCAAGCCGTCACGGAAGTCCTGATCTGTTTTCCCATCCTGCACCATACCGATTACTATAACAGCGGGAAACCTGCCTGTCAAGTTCCATGTACAAAATCAGACTATTATCCATTTTTTTTGGACGCATCTGCATTGTTGTTTTCTTTTTTTCATGGTATAATAGAAGCAAAACGAAAATTGCAACGAAATTGAAGTTCAGAGTGGATCGACCAGTCGAAGGAGAAAAGGGAAATGGTTGAGAGGCTCCCGTATTACAATGATATATTCCGGTTTGAATCAGAATTGATTTCCACCCATAAAAGACAATGTTTTACGTTGATCGAACTCCTTATCGTCATAGCAATCATCGCCATTCTTGCAAGCATGCTTCTCCCGGCACTGAATTCCGCACGGGAAAAGGCAAGGGCCATTCAATGCACCAACAATGAACGGCAGATCTTTATCGCACTGACCCAGTACTGCAATGATTATCAGAACAGGCTGCCTCGGACCTTCTATCCCTCCGATGCACTGACAGACTATCTTCAGCCTTATACATCGCTTGCTCCGGGGCGTTCTACTGCCAGCGGAATCTATTTCTGTCCCTCCTATGAACCCGATGCGACGGCCGACAGCAACACTCGCTACTATACCAATTATGTCGGTACCAGCCTGATTTCACAACCGTCCGGAGAGGGGGTGGCCTATTATGAACGGCTAGCCGGAGCAAATGACTATTCCACATTCCGGGGAAGCCGTTTGGACAAGCTGAAACCGTCGATCGGAATCATGACCGCAGTGAAACCGCAATATTATAGCACCCACAATGCCGTCGGATTCTTTGATCTTCTGGAAGCGGCAGACTACTCCTATGTCTGGTCCCCGGCGGATCGCATGCGCAAAATGTTTCCGCACCAGAACCGTAGCAATTTTCTGTTTGCCGGCGGCAATGTACGCCCGGTCCACTATTTCCCGGAACTACCGTACTGGGAGTTCTCCGGCAGTTGGAAACAGGTGTGGGACCTGACCGATCGTTGAATATGGAGGTTGAAGTCATGTCGGGAATATATCGATTGATATTGCTGTTTTCATGCAGTCTATTTCCGTTTTGGTCAGCAGGTGAAAATCATCGCCTGCTCGACCACGAAAAATGGGTATTGACGCAGTACGCCGACTGGGCAAAAGACAACGGGGGAAATCGCAGCCTGTCCCTGAAAATTCCCCTCGACGCCACTCTGGTCAACATGACCTATGGAGCCCATCTTGAGCTGGATCTGACACCCTTCAGGGGGAAACAAATCGTCATCTCCGGAATGATCAGCGGTCAGGAGATTCCGCCGTCGCGTGAACGGCATAACTGCGCCAAACTGATGCTTGTTCATCATGGCCCGGGCGGAGAACAGTACATACAGTCTTCGCAAGGGCTCTGGGGTACGTTTCCGGAACGACTGGAGGAACTTTCATTCGCGGTACCGGAGAGCCCCGGCAAAAATATTCTCATGATCGGGATACAGAACAACCATGGAGCAGTGCAAATCCGCAACGTGAAGCTGGAAGAGCGAGACCTCTTCCCCGCTCCAGCACCTCTCCCGGAGGATTTCCGCTGCGAATATTCGGACAGCGTCCGCAACGCTCCCCGGCTGCGCGGTGCCGGGACGATTCCGTCAAGCACGGAACAGGATATGGCGGATTTTGCGGCACTGGGTGGTAATGTACTGCGCTGGTGGATCCGGTATGACGCAACTGGCGAAGCAACATCCCGCCGCCGCACGCTGACCGCAGCACTGGACCGGTTGCAGGCCATGCTGCCGACCTGCGACAAACTGGGGTTGAAAATCATACCGGTCCTCGTTGACGTTCCGGGTGGACGCTACCAGCGACCGGAAGTGCTGGGGGCTGATCTGGCAGATATCTCAGAGCAACAACGCAGTCTGGGCAATTTCCGTCTTTTTTTTGATAAAGCACTTCTTGACGACTATGTCGCCATCTGGCAGGAGATCGCCACGCGTTTCCGCCATTCGCCGGCAGTCTGGGGATACTCGCTTATGAACGAGCCGACACAGTTCGGCAGGGTTCCGTTTGATTATCTCAAATGCCAGTATCTGGCGGCTGCGGCAATTCGGAAAATCGATCCGGAAAAACCGGTTATCGTGTCGGCAAATGACTGGGACAATGCGGAAGCGTTTCCATACCTGAAACCTCTGCCGCTGCGCAATGTGCTGTATGAAGTACACATGTACGCACCGCACCGCTATACACACCAGGGGGTTTCCGAAGAGAGCCTCCGCGAGGTCAAACAAGGAAAGTTTCTGGTGTATCCCGGGCGGATCGATGCGAGGCAATACGACCGGCAGGCCCTCCGGCTGATTCTGCAACCGGTCGTGGAATTTCAGAAAAAATACGGTGCGATTGTCTACTGCGGCGAGTTTTCAGTGATCCGCTGGGTCCCGGGAGGAGCAAAGTATCTGGACGATCTCTGCTCAATCTTCGAGGAGCTCGGCTGGCACTGGGCTTACCACTTTTACCGGGAATGGGACGGCTGGAATCCGGAATATTCTGACCTGCTGCAGGAAGAGGGCCGGGTTCTTCATGAATCCAGCCGGATGAAGGTATTGAAAAAATACTGGCGGAAAAACGGATCCGGCAAAAAGCAGCTGTCAACCCGGGTCCGGTGAAGAGAAAGAGCGTCTTTAAATATAGAGGTAATTTCAAAAGTTTTTAATTTTTGGGGATGAAAAAAAGAGGCAGAAGGTTCATTTTAACTTAGGGGTAGCAAACCTGGAGGAAAAATGAACGATCTGCCGAAGCTTTACTTTACAATGGAAACATATCTTTTTCCACTGCTGGAAGAAGAATTGTGCGAATTAACCGCAAAAATGAAGGAGTTTTTGCGAATTGTTGAAATGATTGATAATGTCCCAAATTTTGTGATGGGACGTGTTGTTTGACAGAGGTGCATCTGCCCTTTATTTTGAGTTTGCTCAAAATCCAACATAAAGGAAATGCAGATGCAGGATAAAATTAGCATGGACTTGTCGTTTTGTCAATCGGAAACCGGTTTTTCTCTGGACGAACTTGTAACCAAACTGGCAGATGTGTACGAGCGCAAGGCTTTCGCTGAGCTGCTGAAGATGATTTTACAGATGGTTCAGGAAATCTTGATCCATCGACTTCTCCATGGCAGGCTGGATGCCTTGAAATGTTGCGATCGTGGTCATTTTCGTTTAAACGGCAGCTTTGAACGTCGTATTCGAACCAGTCTGGGGGAATTCAAAATGCCGTTCTGGCGAGTGAGTTGTTCCGTGTGCGGAGCAACCTTTTCGCCTTTGCAGCGGTTCATTCACCTGGGGCGTTATCAGACAAAAACCAATGAATTGGAAAAGCTGGTTGTTGAAGCGGCAAGCGAGACGAATTACCGTCGTGCGGTTCAGGAGTTGGCGCGTGATGGGAAACTGCCGATCTCGTTTCATACAGCGCATGGTTGGGTGCTGCGCACGAATTGCGATGAAATAGACATTTCAAAGCGGGTGATTGGTTCCGCTCCGATTCAAATTATGCCTGACGGAACCAAATTCAAAGGAGAGGGTTGCAAAGGCGAAGCGCGCAAGGGCGATTTGAAAGTGGTTATCGGCATCAACACTCGTGGAGAAATATTTCCGCTTGGAACTTGGGCCGGAACGAGTTGGGATGCCATCAGCAAACAATGGAGAGAACAGAAGATGAAGTTTCCTGATGGCAGTATTTTGATCTGCGATGGAGAACCGGGATTGTCCGAGGCTTTTGCCGAATACGCGTCGGAACAGCAACGATGCCACTGGCACATTGAGCGGGATCTGTATCATGCGATGTATCAGGATGGTGGACGCAAGGTGGATTCCAAACCGATTCAGGAGGCTTTAGCCGGAGCGCTGGCGATTGAATTGCCGCAGGAGGATTTCAAATATGTATCCGAGGAAGAGAAAGACTATATCGAAGAACGAATGGAGAAAACAGAAGCGGTCATCGATCAACTGATCGGATATTTTCAAGGGCGAGGGTATGACGCGGCGGC
>NZ_DBEXAY010000049.1:0-8488 GCF_048170485.1 Victivallis sp.
GCGAGGCGCTCCGGAACAGGCATATTTACCAGGATTCGCACAACTATAATCCAACTCAACGAAAAGGAAAAACCGGAAATGGGTAATTTTAAAAAACAATCAACTCAGGCTCAAATAGGGTGGTTAGAATGACGATTTCAAAGATGTATGGGACGGCAGTGATTGTTTTCGTGAAGATATATCCTTTTTTTAAGGTATAATATAGACAAAGAAAATACAAGGATGAAAACGGATAAAATCCAGAAAAAATTCCAGCCACGAAAGCCGCTGGCATAAAGATCCTCAAGATGAAAAGGAGTTGAATCTATGAAGCAGATCGTCATGGCCGGCCCCCGTAAAAGCGAGATCATCGATGTTCCGATTCCGGAAATCACCGACGATCAGTTGCTGGTGAAAGTCACCTATACCGGGATGTGCCACTCCGAATGGTATCCCTGGTCAACCGCCAAGCCGGGAGAAGTCTTCGGTCACGAAACCGTCGGCGTCGTCGCAAAATGCGGAAAAAACGTCACGGAGTTCAAGGAAGGGGACCGCGTAACCGGCCTCGGCGGCGGCGGCTATCGGGAGTATATTGTCATGGAGCCGGCAAAAACCTGCCATGTGCCGGATAAACTCAAGGATGAGGACGCCATCGTCGAACCGCTCGCCTGCTTGCTCTCGGCGGCGTTAAAAATGCCGTGGAAGACCCTCGGCGACCCGATCGCCGTGGTGGGAACCGGTTACATGGGGCTGGGGATGATCTCTCTTTTCAAAGCGATGGGCTACGGCGATATTGTCGCGATCGACAAGCGCCCGGAAGCGCGTGAGAACGCCAGGAAGATGGGGGCCACTGAAGTTCTCGCTCCGGAAGAGATTCCGGCGGAATACCGGCTAGACTGGAAGGCGATCGGCACGCCGGATCTGACCCGCGACGGACACAAAACCGACATCTTCGGCATCGGCTTCCCGCATGTAATGGAATTCACCGGCACCGAAGACGGCCTGCAGCTGGCCGGAGAACTGGTCTGTGCGCACGGCCGTCTCGGCATCGGCGGATACCACAACGACAGCCTCCGTACAATCGACTACAAACTCTGGAACTTCAAGGCGATCGATACGATCAACTGCCATGAGCGCCGGATCATGTATGAAGCGGAGCTCTGCCGCCGCTGCCTGATGCTGCTCTCGCGGGGCATCTGGAAGTTTACCGGTATGACGACCCACTTTTACTCGATGGAGGAGTTCGACAAGGCCAACGAAGACATGGAACTGCATTGCGGAAACTTCATCAAGGGTGTAGTTCGCTGCTGATAACACCTTGGTTCGAAAAAAGTTACTTGACGTGGAATTTAATATGAGGATCTTACCTCGACTTCCTTGAAAAAACTGGAGAATGCCATGCAAAGTAGATCAGCTCACAGGTTTAAGTCAGATCGGAATTTTACTCTTATTGAACTGCTCGTCGTAATAGCGATCATTGCCATTCTTGCGGCAATGTTGATGCCAGCCCTCCACCAGGCCCGTGAAAAAGGAAAATCGATCTCCTGCGTCAACAATCTGAAGCAGTGGTCGCTGTCATTCCACAACTATTATTCCGCATTCGATGACATCATATTTCCGTATGGTGGAATGAACTCCGGAGACGGAACGGTCCCCGGAGAGTATGATTTCAACTGGAATCAGGCGGGAAGCTGGCTGGTCTGTTCCATCGATCCGAGTGCGGTGTCAACCTGGAACAGTCCCGGACGGCTGAAATGGGAGGCTGCCCGGGGAATCAACGGCTGTCCCTCGGTCGGCGACCGCGATCTGCGCCAGGGGGCAGAGGGCCAAACATTTCCGCTCCGGCCGGAGAGTTACGGTGCCAATTACTGTCTGACCTGGACCCAGAAGGCGATGGATGGATTTAACGGGAGCGATCCACGGATCCGCAAAGTCTCGTTATTCAAGAACCCCTCTCAGCTGCTTCTGATTGCCGACTTCACCTTTTCCGGCGGTTTCAACGGCAACGATGACAACCACTTAAATCCGGCGGCCTACCCGCAGGATCTGACGGTTTCCAAGACCGGTGTATGTCGGATCGGCTATCGGCACAGTGGCCGGGCCAATTTACTGATGCTGGCCGGGAATGTCACAAGCTCCTCTCACATAAGAAAATGTGATGCAACCCAAGGAGTCTGGGAAATCGACAAACTGGTAAATCCCTACTAAGCGGAGAATGAAATCATGAAGCGATGGATGGAATTCATGCCGATTCTGGCGGCCGGGATCAGTGCGGCCGCAGCTCCGGCCATGCAGCGTTTTGAAGCGGAGAATGTACTGGTCAATACAGAAGCCATCGTGCGGGACAAGGAACAGAAGGGCCGCTGGAATCTCTGGAGCACCGATATCGATGCAGAAAAAAAATGGTCCGGCGGCCTCGTGCTGCAGGGCAAGGTGATCACAAAAGACGCCCCGCCCGGAACGACCGTTCCGGTGCTGAAATTCCGAATTCCGGTCACCCGGGACGGCAGATATGATCTCAAGGCGCAGCTGGGCCGTACGGTCGGCATTTCGCTCGACGGAGGAAAAACCTGGACGAGACGGACCGGAGCCAGTAAAGTGTTTTCCAATCGTATGCTCAAAGCCGGTGAAAAGATTGAACTGCAAATTTCCGGAGACTGCTTGGATGCCACCGGCCCCGGTGCTCCCTATGTCGATTTCTTTACGCTGATGCCGTCTGTTTCGTCGATCCGGCAGGACACTCAGGTGCGCAACGGCAACTTCGAAGAGCCCCCTGTCGGAAAGGTGCCGAAGAACTGGACACTCTGGTCCAGAGAGAAAAATGCGGCCGGGGTAACGGTGACCGACGAAGCTCATTCCGGGAAGCAGGCGGCGCGCATCGTCTCCACCGGCGAAAGAGACTGGGCGTTCACCAATGCCTCCTGGTTTCCGGTTAAACAGGGCGATGCGTTTCTGTTGACCGCCTGGGTGAAAAATAATATGCAGGTCCGCCAGAATGCTCATCTGCAGGCCGCCGCCTACAAAGATGACAAAGTCGTCAATTATTCAATGGCGACCGCACAGTTGACGAAAACTGACGGCCAATGGCATGAGTATAAGCTGAATTTCACCGTCCCCGCCGGTGTGGACCGAATCAACATCCGTGTAATCGGCAATGGGAAGTGTGATCTTTCTCTGGATGATGTTTCACTGGAATCGCGCGGCAACCGTGCCGGCGAACCGGAACTCGTCATTCTTCCCGGGGCCGACTTCGAAATGGATACGCCGGGCAAGCCGCCGAAGAAGTGGATTCGCTGGGGACGCCAAGGAGTTACCTTCTCCGCGGAAATCACGACGGAGGCCGCTCAAGGCAACCGTGCCGCCCGGCTGCGTTCCTCCGGGGAAAAAGACTGGGCCTTCATTCTTCACGGTTATGTACCAGCAGAGCCGGGACAAAGGATCCGCATCTCCTGCAAAGCCAGAAAAAGCGGGGAATCCAACGGCGAAGCATTCCTGCAGCTTACCGGTTTTCAAAATGGGAAACTGGTCGACAACTGCGTCGCCGAAGCACCCCTGAGACGACTTTCGGGACAGTGGAAGGAATTCTCGGTCAAAGCGACGGTTCCAGCCGGCCGGGACGGAGTCGGCATCCGAATGATCGGCGTAAAGAACTGTGACCTGATGGTCGATGATTTCCGGCTGGAAAAAATTCCCAACGCACTTTACCATCCGGTAACGGGATTTGCCAGGGAGCGAATCGTGGAAAAACTCGACCGCGGTCTGATTGCACTGCCGGTGAAGGATGGAATTTACCTCTCCTGGAGGCTTCTCTCCACTGATGATACAAAAATAGGGTTTGATGTCTTCTGTGTCGAAAACGGTAAAGAGCGGAAACTCAACACAGCCCCGGTGATGCAGACCACCGATTTTCTGGTGAAGAATCCGAAACCGAATGCGACCTACCTGGTACGTCCGATTGCCGGATTCACCGGAGCGGCCGGTATCGCGCACCCTTATCCCGGCAAATTCGATCGAAATCCCTACGTCACCTGCAAACTCAGCGATTCCAAAGCCCGGGTCAACAAAGTAGGCATCGGCGATCTCGACGGCGATGGCAAATATGATTATGTGGTGCGTTACGGCAATGTGAACGTCGATCCATGGTATCTCTACTGGGTGCCTTCGAAACATCCTCTGGTTCTGGAAGCGGTCAAAAGCGACGGGACCATCTTGTGGACGAAAAATCTCGGGTGGAACATCGAAAGCGGCATCTGGTACAGCCCCTACATCGTCTATGACGTGAACGGCGACGGCAAGGCGGAAGTGATTCTGAAAGCAGCGGATCCGGAAGCCGGCGACCTGCGCGAAAAAAGCGGCCCGGATAAGGGGAAGGTACTGACAGGGAAAGAGTATCTGATGGTGCTGGACGGCATGACCGGCAGGGAGATCGCCCGGGCGCCGTGGCCGTTGCGGGATCTGTTCGAAGGAGTCAGTCACGCCTACAATTTCTATTCGCGCAATCAGCTCGCCGTCGGATATCTGGATGGCAAAACCCCCTGCATTCTCGCTCTGCGCGGCACCTACACGCTGATGCTCGTCGAGGCGTGGCAGCTCAAGGACGGGAAGCTCGATCCACTGTGGAAATACAACAGTGAGGACTATAATCGCGAATATCAGGGTCAGGGAGCACACACCACCCGGACCATCGACCTCGACGGCGACGGACGCGATGAGATCATCCTCGGCGGAGCCGTGCTCGACGACGATGGCCAGCCGCTCTGGAGTACCGGACACGGGCATCCGGATTTCCTCTACGTGACCAACATCACCAACAGCAATCCGGGTCTGGAAATCGTGACCATCTACGAAACCGCATGCCGGACGAAAGGCGGATTCACCTGTGCCGATGCGAAAACCGGCAAAGTACTCTGGGAACTTGACAAGCCGACCAATCATATCCACTACGGCTACGCGGGCGATATCGATCCCCGCTACCGCGGCTGGGAAGTCGGCGGCACGGATACCAGCCAGGATCAGAGAACACCGGCGATCAGCCGTCACTACTCTCCGGAAGGGAAACTGCTGCGTTCCGGCAAGGATGCACCATACAAGGGGACGGAACGCTTCCTTTACTGGGATGCCGACCTGCAACGCGAACATATTTCCCCGGTAATTACCGACTTCAACGGCGGCCCTTCCGGCGGTGGTTATGAAGGCAGTTTTCTGATGCAGGCCGATGTGCTCGGTGACTGGCGCGAAGAGATTTTGACCGCCTCAAGCGGAGAATTGCGGATCTATTCAACCACGATTCCGGCGATGGATCGCCGGG
Source organism: Victivallis sp. (assembly GCF_048170485.1). Lineage (NCBI taxonomy): Bacteria > Pseudomonadati > Lentisphaerota > Lentisphaeria > Victivallales > Victivallaceae > Victivallis > Victivallis sp. The sequence goes on from NZ_DBEXAY010000049.1 coordinate 5,288, forward strand.
TCTGTCTGATGGAGGACCCCAACTACCGCCAGACAATCGCCGCCAATGCCATGGGATATATCTATGATCCGGCACTCTCCTATCTGCCGACCGACTTTTCCCCGAACCTCAACCTGACATTCAAAGATAAATTGAACCGGGGTGATCTGGAAGTTGTGGTCAGTGCGCCGCTCAAAGAAGCGGTGAAGGGTCGTCTGAAACTCTCGGCAGCCAACGGGATCCGGCTGGAACCGGCGGCATGGGAGATCGACCTCAAGCCCGGGGAGCTGAAGGTAGTCCCGGTGAAAGTGAAGAAACCGGTCAACAGCAACGGCCTGATTCAGGCGGAACTGACGCTGAAAAACGGTGTCGTACTGCGGGGCCAGGTCCCCACCGGACTCATATTGCCCCCGCAGCCCAAAGTCACGGGAATCATCACCGAAGCGGAAGATTTCGTCGGTCAGACCGGCGGCGAAGTCATGATCCGTGTCGACAAAATCGGAATCCACAGGAAATGTTTCTCGCACTGGGATAAAAAGGGACACGAACTGACCTGGCAGTTGACTGTACCGAAGAGCGGAAACTATCAACTGCTGCTTCGCAGTGCTGCCCTGGATGATGCCCGGCGGACCATCACGCTGGATGGAAAACGGCTCGGCGTGTTTGAAATTCCTGCATCAGGCGGATTGGGCGAGAGCAGTTCCGACTGGCAGTCCTACATTCTGGAACGCAACAGCGGGAAACTGTTCTTCCCGCTGAAAGCCGGCAAAGTGGAACTGAAAATCAGCAACGTCGACGGGTCCTCCTTGAACCTCGACTATATCCAGCTGATTCCGATCCAATAACCAGACGCAGGGATGGCCCCCTGCCCCTGCCTCGCCTGTGCGGCATTGGTTCTGCCATACCGCAGGCGGCGGGCTTCCGCTGATACGGGACCTCCTCCGGATCGAGCTGTCGTTTCGGAATAAAAAGCGACCGACAATATGCACGACCATTTTGGAAAAAGAAATATGATTCAAAAGGAATCCTGTGATATGACCTGTAATCCATCCACAACCCCGCGTCTCTGGCGGCAGGGCACGCTCGTCTACACCACCGCCGGACTGGTTTCGCTTTTCTGCTGGCTGCTGTGGGGAGATTTCGCCTGGGCGATGAAAGACCGTGCAATCGGCCCCTCGGCAACGCTGCTGATCCGGACATTCGATGTCTCCGATTTGGTCTATACGCTGATCATCATCGCCTTTCCCAATTTTACGAACATCTTTCTCTGTCCGATCGTAAGTTATATTTCCGACCGGCACCGGGGGAGGCTCGGACGGCGCATCCCGTTTCTGATCTTCACGACGCCGTTCATCGTTCTCGGTCTGATCGGCCTCGGATTCACGCCGATGCTGGGCCAGTGGCTCTACCGGGCGGTCGGGCCGGAGGTGCTGTCATACAATACTGCCGGGCTGATCTTTTTCAGCCTCTTCTGGGTAATGCTGGACTTCGGCGCCACACTGGCCGGCTCGTTGTCGGGCGCGCTGGTCAACGACGTCGTTCCAGCGGAACTTCTGGGCCGCTTCTTCGCACTCTTCCGGGCGGTCAGTCTGATCGCCGGAATGCTGTTCAACGCCTTCCTGCTGGGCCTGGTCGAAAGCTACTCGCTTTACATCTTCGTCGGCGTCGGCCTCTTTTACGGCATCGGCCTGGTATCCCTCTGCACCAAGGTGAAGGAGGGGAGTTATCCGCCGGTCGCACCGGCGGCAGCACCGGCAGGTGTGAAAAACACAGTGTTCCAGCCGGTGGCGACCTACTTCCGACAGAGTTTTTCCATTCCCTACTATCGCTGGGTGATTGCGGGGCTGGTGTTCAGCTATCTGGCGGCGGTTCCCTTCAACATCTTTTCGATCTTCTACGCCCAGAGCCTGAAGATGGATATGCACGAATACGGGCTTCTCATTACGCTAACCTATGCGGTTTCACTGGTGATGAGCTACTTCCTCGGAATGCTCGCTGACCGTTTCCACCCGCTGCGCACCAGCCTGGCGGCACAGGTGCTCTATCTGGTAACGATGCTCGCCGGCTGGTTCACCGTGACCGGAGACACCTCCTTCGGTGTGCTGCTGGTGATCCACGGCATCATCTCCGGCTGTTTCTTCACGCTCTCGGCGTCGCTCGGTCAAAAGCTCTTTCCCCGTGAACTCTTCGCCCAGTTCAACTCGGCCTTCTCGATGCTGCTGGCAATCAGCAACGTCGTTCTCGGACCGCTTTTCGGCTGGATGCTCGATCACCTGGCACGGAACTACCGGTACACCTTTCTCTTTGGAGCCGTGTTGACCGCGCTGAGCGTGATTTCACTCTGGAAGGTGTTTCTGGGTTACCTCGCCTGCGGCGGAGATGCGGCCTATACTCCCCCCGATCCGGGGGAGTGAGAGTCGCCCGAAAGGCGGAGCTCTATCCCGCCGCCGGGAAAAGCTCCTTCGCCTTGCGCGCCACCCGTTCGCCGAAGATGCGGAACATCGGTTTACTCGCCTCGAAATTCTCCTTGAGTGCGACCGCGCCGAGGTGAATGCAGTCGATCATGAAAAATTATTTAACAAATTGAATATCAATAGAAAACCATTATTTTTCATGATATATTATTGCAAGAAACTCATATAAAAGTGAAAGAAAGCTTGCAAAATGATGACAAGGAGTGATACTCACCAGGAGCAGCAGGGAGATTTGTTCAAACCCTTGTTGCGTGATATTGTTTCCCCGCGCCATGCGATGGTAAAACTTGCCGATGCAATTGACTGGAAAAGTTTTGAAGACGGCTTGTCGGGAAGCTTTTGTGCAGATAACGGTCGTCCCTCCTGTCCAGTTCGTCTGATGGTCGCACTGCATTATCTGAAATACGCGAGCGGCATGAGTGATGAAGCCGTTCTTGATGAATGGCTTGAAAATCCTTACTGGCAGTATTTTACCGGAGGGATTTATTTTGAGCATGAATATCCGACCGATCAGTCGACAATGTCGCGATGGCGCAAAAAACTTGCCCGGAGCGGAGCAGAAAAAATGCTCGAAGAAAGTCTGAAAACGGGGTTGCGTGAAGGGTTTATCAAGAAATCGGAACTGACCCGGGTGAATGTCGACAGCACCGTTCAGGAAAAAGCCGTCCGCTATCCAACCGATGCCCGACTTTACGACCGATTGCGTGAACGTCTGGTAAAATCCGCACGTAAAAACGGTATTGAGTTG
>NZ_DBEXAY010000050.1:0-38642 GCF_048170485.1 Victivallis sp.
CCGGTTTGATTTTTTTCTTTGATACAATATATTATCCGCAAATGGACAAAGAGTGTCCTCTCAGAAAGAAAATCAAAAAAAAATCAAAAATTTTTCAACATGCCGTTACAAAAAGCTCAGTTGCATCGCCTTACCCGGATCGCGGCAATGCTCAAGGAGAACCGCTATCCGAACTCGGAATCCCTGGTCCGGGAGTTCCGCCGCATCGCCGTGGAGGAAGAGCTGGAAATCGACTGCTCTCGAAAAACCATCCTGCGGGACATGAAAACGCTGGAGTTTGAATTTCAATGTCCCCTCGCCTTCGACCGGGCAAGGAACGGCTACTATCTGAAACGTCATGACTGGGATTTCATCGCCCCCGCGCTGCTGGATGAGAACGAGATGCTCGCCTCGGTCATCGGCGCCCGGATATCCGAAGATATTTTTCCCTCCCCGCTGAAAAACCGCATTCGCAATGCGGTCGATTATCTGCTGCAGAATCACAATCCGGATTTTCTCGACACCGCCAATCTGGCGAGCTTGACCATCCTCTCCGGCTTGTACATCCAGCTGGACCGGGAGATTTTCATGAAGATTTTCGAAACGTGGCAGACCCATCGCACCGTCAAAATCGCTTATGCCGATTACCGGGGGCACCTCACCGAACGGGTCTTTGAACCGCACACGCTGGTATTCTACAACAACTCCTGGTACAGCAAGGGATTCTGCCGGCTGAAGAAACAGCCGCGCACCTTCGCACTCCACCGGATCAGAAGTGCGGAGCCGTTGCCGGAACATTTCACCCCCGATGAGAAAATCATCCGTTCGGTGACGGTGGATGATTTTCTCGGCTTCGAGAAAGTCCGGAACGTCAAACTTAAAATCACCGAGATGCTGCGCGACGTTCTCGCCGCCCGCCCACTGCACAGCCGCCAGAGCTTTCTTCCGGACGGCACGGTGGAAATTCCGGCTGTCAGCCGGGAGATCCTCTTCCCGTTCCTGCTCGCCCAGCAGGGGCTGGCGGAACTCCTTGAACCCACAGGACTGCGGCAGGAGTTTCAGGAAATGCTGCGCACGATGCTTGCCTCGTATGAAACCGCGCCCATCTCCCCGTCGGAGGCACGATGAAGCACAGAACCTTTTTGAGAACCGCTGCCGGATGGCTTCCTAGCCTTTGAAGATCCTCGCGGGCTCCCGGCAACCCTTTTCCAAAGCAGGTTCTCTCCGCCATCGGCAACGGTAAAAAAATGGATGCGTACACCGCAGGGCCGCCGACGGCGGAAAAACGACAGCGAGGGACGCTGCAGTACTTGGAGCTGGTTCCCCGCCGGAACCGCAAAGGTCACGCTCCTCGATGAAACCGGCTTCATCGGGCACAGATGACCGCAAAAATGCAGGAATTGGCGGAGAAAATCGAAAGCCCGTTCCAGGACCTCATCCGCCCGTCCCCGGCAGAAGTTCTCTTTTTCCGACCGCTCTCCTGCCGAAGCCTATTTCCCCACCAGCGTCCTGGCGTAGGAATAGAGGCACATGGAGCAGATCATCACCACCGCCATCAGGAACCGGCGGCACCACGCCTTGCGGCCCACTCGCGGCTCCAGATGTTCGTACCCGCAATGGAGCAGCCACGCGCCGAGCAGAACCGAGATGATTCCACGGCTCGCCTGAATGATGTTTCCAAAGACGGCCCCGATCGAACCGTAACAGAGGAAAAGCAGAATGATCGCACAATACCAGGTCAGCGCATAGGGCAGCGCATCTTTGCACAGCTGAAAACGGAACCGGCACTTCAAAAGACAGGGGAGCGTCAGGAGGCCCAGAATGAAATACATCAACCCGGCGACCGCGGTGGAATCGGCAATCAGAGAACTTCCGCGCATCTGCAGAATCAATTCCGCCTCGATCATATCGCAGATCGAATAGGTCACCAGCATGAATGCCAGCCAGAAGGCCCCCCGCAAGGAGATCCGCCCCCCGGTAAAGTTCATGCCGATCGCCGCGACGGAACAGAGGATGACCGCAATCCACTGCAGGAAATGCAGCGGCGTCCGCGTCAACAGCATGGTGAAAAACGCCAGAATGACGATCTTCAACCCCAGCAGCGAGGAGAGACGCGACGCCTCCACCTCCCGGAGCGTCTGGAAGAAGCCGTACTGGCCGGCGACAAACGAAAGCACACACAACAGCATCAACAGAGCGAAGTTCCACGTTGCCGGATACCGGGTGAACGGCATCATCAGCGGAATGGTCAACGCCCCGAACACCCCCATGATCAACTGGGAAAACACCACCAGCGTAAAGGATCCCCGGTGCTTGTGTATGAAAACACGGGAAAATACGTACGAACCCGACTGCAGCAATGCGGAACAGAGTCCGCCGACAACTCCGATCAACATGATTTCTCTCTACTCTTTCCTTACCGAACCCGAACGGTTTGCATTCTATCAATATACAGCCCTCTTTTCAAAACAACAAATACTTATTTTCTGCACCAGGTATGCTTGACAGGTATAGCAAGACGGATTATACTGTAGTGAGAACAGGAGAATTTTCCGCGATGGAACTACGAGTACTGCGATATTTTCTGGCGACGGCCCGCGAAGGCTCCATTCTCGGCGCCGCGCGTTTTCTTCACGTCACCCAGCCCACCCTCTCCCGTCAATTGCAGGAGCTCGAAGAGGAGCTGGGGCAGAAACTTCTGATCCGAAGCAACCGGCACATCACTTTGACGCCGGAAGGGAAACTCTTCCGCAAACGGGCGGAGGATGTCATGGAAATCATCCGGAAAACGGAGGCGGAGTTCCGCTCCATGGGGTCGGCACTGCGCGGCGATATTCATATCGGCAGCGGAGAAACCGATGCGATGAAGGAAATCGCCCGCATCTTCCGGGAGCTGCACGACGAATATCCCGGCATCCGCTACCATGTGTGCAGCGGCAAATCCGAAGACATCGAAGAGCTGGTCGACAAGGGGATTCTGGATTTCGGCGTCCTGATTCAGCCGGTCAGCATCTCCAAATACGACTATCTCAAGCTGCCGTTCAAAGATGTCTGGGGCGTCATCATGAGAAAGGACAGCCCCCTCGCCGCAAAACGGGCCGTCGGATACGACGATCTGCGAAATCTGCCGCTGATCTGCTCCCGTCAGATTCCACAGCTCGGCACCGGCAAGAGCGGGTATCCGGAATGGTTCGGTAAATCCTTCTCGCAGTGGAACGTCGTCGCCACGTACAATCTCATCTACAATGCCGCACAGATGGTCGAAGCCGGCCTCGGATATGCCATCGGTCTGGATAAAACCATCAACACCACGGCGCACAGCGCTCTCTGTTTCCGCCCGCTGACCCCCCGGGTGGAATCCGAACTGGTCATCATCTGGAAAAAATATCAGATCTTCTCCAGTGCCTCGGAGATCTTCCTCAACCGCCTGCAGAAGGAGTTTGCCGCCCCCGCCGCGGAAGAGTGAGGCGCACCCCGCCCCGACAGCGCGCGGCGGGGGAAACGCCCTCCTTTCTCAGTGGTGCGGGCGAGAGAGGAGCAGCACCTCCGTCGCCCCCGGCCCCAGCACGAGTTCCGTCGACACGGCGGAGCCGTCAAGATGCCGGGCACTCCGCCACTCCAGTGGCAGAGGAACGCGGAGCGGCGTCTCCGACAGCGAGTTCAGCACCGCGACCCGCGACGTCTCCCGCTCCATCACCCGCCCGATCACGCCGCAGGGCAGTTCCATCTCCGGACGGACGCCGCTCTCCCCGGCAAATCCGGAGATTTCACCCTCCGCTGCCGGATCAAAGACATTCCTGAGCCGGCGGGAGAGTTCCACTCCCCAGAGACGGGCGCGCCCGCGGCCGAAGCGATTCTCCACCGCCGCGACGGTTCCGTCGGAATAGCGCGCGTAAATTTTAGCCTCCGCCCCGGGCAGCGGCATAAAATCCTGCCGCATCCGGCGGCCGGCAATCGAGAGCCCGTCGACGCGCACGGCTCGAACCTCTTCCGGTTCCGCTCGATACTCCCGCTCGCGGGCGCCGAACACCTGCTGGAGACCGTGTCCCGGAATTTCCCCTCGAACGAACATATGTTCATCGAGCCAGCCGCACCGACCATCCGCCCAGAGCTGTCCTCCCTGCCGGACGAAATCGACGATTTTCCCTCCCGCCTCCCGCGAGAGCAACGGAACACCGGGCAGAAACAGGACCCGGTAACGAGGCAGAATTCCGGCGACGACCTCCTCTTCGGAGACAAATTCCACCGCGAAGTTCGCCTCGCGCAGTGCGCGGTAACAACCGAGAACGGCGTTCACACAATTCATGCCGATGTCGGGCACGTTCCGATGATCGATCCACTGCAGATATTCGTAGATGCCGCTGCGGTAGGAGTCCAGGATGGCGATCTGCGCCGCCGGGCGTTCCGCCGGCAGAAGCCGGTCGCGGTATTGCGAAAACGTCCGGGCGAATTGTTCCACCGCTTCGGAACGGGGCGTGGGGCCGCCGTCGGCCGGAGCGCGCAGACCGAACTCGCCCAGTTCAAAGGTTCCGCTCCGCCACCCCTGAAACTCCCAGTGAATCACTCCGTGCAGACCGGCGGCATAGGCCAGCCACAATTCTGCGGTGATGGTCTCCGGTGTCGGCGTATACTTGCGCGGATGCACATCGCTGGTGCCCACCTGAAGTTCCCCCACCATCGCTTCGCCCCCCTTCCGCCAGCTCCAGGTGCGATCGATGCCGCAGAGGTAGAAGTTGCGCCGGTCCCGCAGCCCGAGCTCGAAAACGTTGTCGTTGCTCTGATGGATGGAACAGCTGATCGTGTCGGGAATCGCCGCCGTCCGGTAGAAATCCCGCCCAGCAGTCACCGGATTGCCGTTGACGCCGTGCAGGTTGGTATGGGTGGGGTGACTTGTGTCGTATTTGCGGATCTCTCCGCAGAGCCAGCGCACCTGATCGGCCAGAAGTTCCGGGGCGAAAAGCAGAAAATCGTACTCGATCGCCGAAGTCCGGCCGCGAGAGCCGAGCCGGAACGCAGTCTCCAGCCAATCCGCAGTCAGCGCCTCCAGCGACTCCGGCAACAGCAGACTCAGTACCGGATACTCGCCGCGCCACCCCTGCCGCAGATCGTCATAGGTCGGATATTTCCGCTTGAGCCAGGCGGCAAATGCTTCCAGCACCGGTCGATTTTTCGTCATGTTCAGCGTCGGTTCGTTCCAGATGTTCCAGTATGCCAGAGCCGGGGAGTTCCGATACCGGGTGACGAGCGCTTCGATCAATTTTGCAAGCGGCCGGCGCACCTCGTCGCGCGCCAGCGACGGATAACGGCCGGGATCATTTCTTCCTGCGGCGTCAAGCTCGCAGGTCAGCCAGAACGGCGGGTAGAATCCGACGGTGATCATCACGTTGAGCGGCGTCTTTTCCGCCTCGGCCATGAAGTCGTCGACAAAGGAAAAATCATATCGGCCTTTCTTCTCCTCCACCAGCTCCCACCAGACGATCAGCCGGACGAGGGTATATCCGTTCTCGACCAGCCGGCGGCAGTCGCAGGCGAACTCCTTCCGGCCGTAATTCGGGTTGAGCCAGTACATCGTTCCGACGGTGAATTCTCTCATTGCAAGTGATTCCTGTTTTGTTTATTTGGCAGCGGGAGAAGAGTGCTCCAACCACTCTCCCCGTCATCCTTTTTTCGCAGAAAAATCGAGCCGGGAAATCCCCCCAGCCATTCTTTTTCCTCCGGCGTACTCGTGCCAGTTGTGAGAAAAATCTCGCCATTTCCCTCAGTGACGCTGGTGATTCTGCCGATCGGGAAATGCTCCTCTTTCAGCAAAACGCCGGAGGGGGAGAAGGTCCGCAGAGCGCCCCCGTCCCAGCAGGCGACCAGCACGTTCCCGGACTCCGCCTCGACGGCCATTCCATCCGGATTTCCCTGCCCCGCAGCGAACTCGGCAAACTGTGTCCACTCACCCAGACGGCCTTCCTCTTCGCAGAAATCGCAGCAAATAATGCGGAGCTCCTCCGAAACAGCCAGATAAAAGCGTCTCCGGTCCGGGGAAATCCCCATTCCGTTCGGCATGCCGCGAAACCCCTCTGCAAGAAGATCAAACCTTCTTTGACAAAGTGAAAATCGCCAGAGTTCCCCCGGAAATTCCGCCGCCGGATTCCAGGCGACGCCGCAATAGATGTGGCCGGCGTCATCCGCGAGCACGTCGTTGAACCGGGTATCCCCCCGTCCAGGCAGTTCGGCAAACAACTCCGGCGTTCCACCGAAACGGCAACGCCAGACACGACACCCGGCGCCGAACAACAGCAACTCCTCCCCCAGAAACGTCAGAGCCCCGATCTTGCCGATTCCCGGATCGAACAGCTCGAACGCTTCCGGATTGCCCGTCCGGGCCATCCGGTAAACCCGCCCCCGGGGAATGTCCACCCAGTAGAGCCGACGTTCCGCCGGATTCCAGCGCGGCCCCTCCGCCACGGCGCAGCGACAGGCGGCAAAAAGCCGCCATTCCGCCTCAGGGAGCATAGGTCTGCCCTCCATTGATGTTGATGGTCTCCCCGGTCATGAAGCCGTTCTGCACCGCCCAGACCAGTCCGTCGGCGATCTCGTCACAGCTCCCGGCACGCCCCAGGGCGATGTGACGGCACTCCTCCTCGTATCCATCCAGCCCAATCCGCTTGATCATGTTTTCCGTGGCGATCATGCCGGGCGCCAGAGTGTTGACGGTGATGGCGTACTTCGCCAGCGCAGCAGCATAGCTCCGGGTCAGACAGTGAACCGCCAGCTTGCTGGTGGCATATGCGATGGATTCCAGCTCATTCGGCCGGTGAGCCCGGCAGCTCGAGACGTTGACGATTCTCCCGTTTCGGTGATGCTCCGCGTAGCGGGTGAACTCGTTGCAGCAGAGATAGGCTCCCCGAAGTCCCACCGAAAGAACATGGTCCCACCACATGCCGTCGGTCTCTTCCGGGCGGCGCGACAGCGGATCGATCCGGGCGTTGTTCACCAGTACATCCACGCCGCCGAACCGTTCCTCCAGTTCCGCAAACAGCGCGATCACCGCCGACTCGTCCGAAACGTCGCAACGCATGGCTGTCGCATCACCGCCGCTCTCGCGGATACCCGCCGCAACGCTCTCCGCCCGCCCTGTGCGATGTGCATAGTTGACAATCACGCGAAACCCCAGTTCGGCAAGACGACGCGCCATGCATGCCCCCAGCCCCTGCGACGCCCCGGTGATCAGGGCAACTCTCTTACGATCTTCCATCTCTTTCCTCATCCTCCAGCGATTGCATGAGCCCCCGGATATATCCGAGCGCGTATCCCATACCGGTCTCCCAGGGCGAAACAGCCGACACCTGCGGCGTGTGATCCGGAATGACGGTTCCGTCAAACCCGCATTTCCGATAGAGGCGCAGCGCCCGCGGCATATCAACGTATCCCTCGTCGATGAAAACTTCCGAATACCGCGGCAATCTCCCGCTCGTGTTTCGAAAATGAACATATCCGATACGCCCCGCGGAAGCAAATTCCTCTATCAGCGAATAGATATCCGCATCCGGCATGGTGGAAACCGTACCCTGGCAAAACTCCAGACAGTTGGACGGGCTCGGAACCAGCGTCAGCAGACGGCGCATTCCCTCCGGCGAGTGAAGCGGACGATAAATGCCCCGCAGGAAGGCAACCGGAGGATCATCCGGATGAGCGCAGAGTTTGATTCCCGCCTCTTCCGCCGCGGGGAGCGCCCGCTCCAGAAACCAGCGGAACCGCTCCCAGAACTCCTCCGCGCCGCAGGGCGGCAGAATACCCGCTGTACCGCGCCGCTCAATCCGGGTATTGAACCAGAAGTACGGATTGCACTGCGGTTCCGTCGGAATCATCGCCTCGTCAAAGCTCTTGGTCGCCGCCAGCCCCCGGCCATCCTGGTTGCCGCTGTTGTAATCCGTCCGGTACCCCTGCACACCGCAGGCGCTGAAGTTGTAGCCGAAGCAGCGGATCCCGGCCCGGCCCGCGTTGCGGATGGTTCTGCAGAGATTCTCCATCTGCTCCTCCCGGCCCGGTTCGCCGAGAACAACGTGATCCCAATGGGCGGGATGAAAATTCTCGATGGCCTCGAGACGCAATCCATGCACCTCCGCCTGCCGGACAAGCGCGCGAAACTGCTCCTCATGCCAGACGCCGTCCCCCTCCGGAAACGGGACCCAGGCGACAACAGATTCACAGCCGAGCTGCCGGGCCAGTCGGAGATGGGCATCGGACCACATGGCAGGCTTCATGGCAATTCCGAGATTCATCAGGCCCCCCTCCCCTGCCGCGCCGCGGCAACAAACTGCTCCGCCAGTGCGGTCAGCTCCTTCCACCGTCCGTCGTGGATAAACTCCTGGCGGACCAGTGCGCCGCCGACCCCGCAGCCGGCAACAAGCCGGAAGAGCGACGGAATATCCGCAAGCGTAATACCGCCGGTAGGGAAAAACTTCACGCCGGGGAGCGGCCCCTGCAGATCTCTTAGGTAGGTCAAACCGAAACAATTGAAGGGAAAAACCTTGACAAAATCCGCTCCGAGACGGTCCGCCTGAAACACCTCCCAGGGGGAGAACGCCCCGGCGATCATCGGCACATCCGCCCGCTTCGCCTCCTCCAGCACCTCCGGCACCGGGAACGGCGAAACCAGAAACTGTGCACCAGCCTCCAGCGATGCCATGGCGGCGGCGCGGTCGGTGACGGTTCCCATTCCGAGCAGCAGCGTGCCCTCGAAACGGCGACAGTTTTCCCGTAACAGCGTTGTCGCGCCGGGAATGGTCATCGTCAACTCCACCGCGCGGATTCCTCCGTCGGCCAGCGCCTCCAGAAGCGGCGGCAGTTTTTCACCGGAGTTCAGACGAACGACCGGCACCACACCGGGATCGGTCAAACTCTTTATGACATGTTGTTTTTTCATAGGATCACCTCCTGATGGCCAGTGTGTCGGCGGAGAGAAGCGATTCCACTTCGCTCCGGGTGGAGAGACTGAAATCACCGCGGGTGGCATGCTTCAAGGCGCCGCAGGCTGTTGCGAAACGGATCCGGTACAGATCCTGCCACTCCTCCTGCTGCAGCGCATAGATCGCCGCACCGGCAAACGCATCGCCGCCGCCGACGCGGTCGAGTACGGGAAAGGTGTGCATCGGCGTATCGACCCGGCCCCCGTCCGGGCGAAGAAGAGACCCGCCGAACTTTGTCTGCGACGCATCCGTCTCTCCGCGCCGGGAGAGAAACGCACAGCGAAGAGAAAAACGGACGCACAGCTCCTCTTCCGGCGTCTCCAGAAAAGCCTCTGCAACCGCGGCGTTGGCAATCAGCACATCGCTTTCGGCAACCAGGAGCCGGAACGTTTCACCGGCCTCGGCCTCACTCCAGAGAGAGGAACGGTAGTTCAAATCCAAACTGACCGTATACCCCGCCCGTTTCGCCTCGCGCACCGCCAGGAAGGCGAGTTCCCGACCGTTGTTGCTCAGCGCCGGAAGGGTTCCGGAGAGATGGAGCCAGCCTGGCGCCGGATGACTCCGGAAAAGTCCGGGCAGGTCATACGCCTCTGCCGGCAGTTCCGCAAACACGCTGCCACGCCGGTCGTAAATGACCTGCGAAGGACGCAGCGCCATTCCGGTCTCCAGAAAAAACAGTCCCAAACGCCCCTTCGCCCGGCGAACCAGAGAAACATCCGGCCCGTACTTGTGAAGTTCATTCAAACAGCTTCTGCCGATCGCGTTCTCCGGCACCGCAGAGACAAGGTAGACCTCCCGCGCCCCCAGAGAGCACATGGCAACCGCGGCATTGGCCTCCGCTCCGGTGTACCGCACATGGAACTGCGCCGCCTGTTCGAAGCGTTCGAAATCTTCACATTCCAGCCGCATGAGCAGCTCTCCCAGAAAGAAGTTGTACATCGTGCCTCCGTCTCTGTTTCGCTGTACAGTATACAACAGGAGCGTTCATATGACAACCACTTCCGTTGCCAATCTGTAAACCTTTTCTGCCAAAATGATTGACAATGATGATTTCAGCGCTATCTTTACAGCAGGAAACAAGCCGGGAGAACCGTATGATAACTGACATTCTTCAGGAGAATTTTTTCGTTCACACCGTCATTCCGCGGGAGAGAAGCATCGACTGCGGACTTCCGCTCAAGGAGATCGGCTATCTGGATGCGGTTCAGGTCCGCAAAGAGCTGATCTACGATGAGATGCTGGAGATCACGGTCCGGCTCGCCTCCGCGGAGCCGTTCGCCGTCGATTATCTGGATGGGAAACGGTATGAAACGCCTTTCCCGCACGTGCTCATCAAAAAACCCGGGGTGCACCACGTCTATGCGACCCGGGAGCCGCGCAAGGCGTTTTTCATACAATACTATCCGGAAAGCGCCGCGGAACTCGAAGCGCGCGGCATGAGTTTCGACCCTTTGATCTGGCAAATCTCGCTGACCGAATCCCTGACGGCGATTCTGGAGAAACTGCTGAAGGTCACCGCGCTGATCCACCTGCCGATGATGCGGGAGAAAGCGGATATGCTGGCCTGGGCGTTTCTGCTGGAACTGCTGGAGTTCCGCCAGCACGATATCTGCAGCGACGAACGTTTCCGGAAATTTCAGGAGATCGCTTCGTATCTGCAGATCCATTACCTGAAATCACCGGACATTGTCCGGCTGGCGCACCTTCACGGCCTGAGCGAACGCAGCTTCTACCGGTACTGGAACAAATACTACAACGAGTCGCCAGTCGCCTTCCTCAACCGTCTGAAACTGGAATACGCCAAAAATAATTTGATCTACACCGACATGACAATCTCCGAAATCGCGTCGAAACTGGGATACAGCACCATTTATTTCGACCGGTTCTTCAAGCGGTGGACGGGGCAGACGCCCTGCAGTTACCGCCGGGAGATCAGCCGTCAGCTCTTCGCCCCCACGCCCGGGAAACCGGGTTCCTGACCGCTTGGGAGGGGGATTCCCGGGAAAGTGAGGCGCGGAAGAACGGTTTTTCCAAGAAAACCGTGGCGGGAGATTTGCATTCCCTGCGGAACGGGGTATAGTAGTCCCATGCAGAATTCAGGGGGGAAACCGGCCGGGAGAACGGCGCCGCACCCCGAATGCCCATTCGAAGGAGAATTTTTATGGCGAATACCCTGAAACTCAATGATGTGACGCTTTTTGCCGCCTTGAACGCCGAGGTGAAGATCGACGGGGAATGGCTCCCCATCGAGGAGTGCGCCGCCGCCGGGATCGAACTGGTGGATGCCGAACGCAGCTGTGACGGCTACTTCTGGAAACGGCTGACGCTGACCAACTGCACCGGCCGCGAACTGCGGCTCGGCGGCTTCCGCTGGCGGCAGACCGGAGCCCATACCGATTTTCTCGGCACGCCGGGGAAACGGCTCCGCCTTTACAAAGGCGGCTGGATGATGGCGAGCGCCTGCGGCTCCGTCCGTTACGGCGACACCGATTTTGAACTCGATCCCGGGTACAAGAAGTTCGCCGTCTCCGCTCCGGATGAGTACGACAATCAGCATCCCAACCGTTTTTTTGCCGACAACGTCATCGTGCTGAACGACTCCGTCACCGGCAATTCACTGCTGGCGGGCTTCATCAGTTCGGCGGATCTCTTCGGCCGCTTTCTCGCCGAACTTGACGAACAGGGCGTGTGCAGCTTTTCGATGATTAACGACGCCGACGACCGGATCGTCTCGCCGGCGGAGAGCGTCAACTCCGAAGAACTGGTGCTGCTGTTCGGGCCGGACGGCTACGGGCTGCTGGAAAAATTCGCCGACCTCTGGGGGGACCGGATGAAGGCGCGCCGCCCCTCCGGACGGGTCCCGACCGGCTGGTGCAGCTGGTACTACTATTTCTCCAACGTAACCGAAGCGGACATTCTCGAAAACGCCCGCTATCTCGCGGCTCACCGCGACGAATATCCGCTGGAATATCTTCAGCTCGACGACGGCTATCAATCCGCCCTCGGCGACTGGCTCATCTGCAACGAAAAATTTCCACACGGCCTGGCCTACCTGGCCGGAGAAATCCGCAAGGCCGGATTCAAACCGGCGATCTGGTTCGGCCCGTTCATGGTGGAGACAAAATCCGAACTCTTCCGCCGTCACCCCGACTGGATGATTCAGGATGAAAACGGGAACCCCTGCCTCGCCTTCGAATGGCGCGGGAAAAGTCCGGTTGCGGTGCTCGACGGCACCAATCCGGCGGTGCAGGAGCATTTCCGCACCCTGTTCGCCGAAGTTCGGCGGATGGGGTTTGAGTACGTCAAACTTGACTTTATGATGCTGGCATCGTCGGTGCGCAACGGCGTTCTGTTCGACCGCAAGGCGACCCGGGCGCAGGCTCTCCGCCGGGGGCTTGCGGCAATTCGCGAAGGCTTCGGCGACGACGGCTTCATCCTCGGCTGCACCATTCCGCTGGGACCGGCGGTCGGGCTGGTCGACGGGGAACGGATTGCCACCGACATCACCCCTTACTGGAAGCCGGACCGCAAATATTACGCCGAGGCTCCGACCGTTCCGAATGTCTGCCGCAACATCATCAACCGCTGTTACATGAATCACCGGCTCTGGATCAGCGACCCCGACACTCACATTGCCCGGATCGACAACAACAAGCTCACGCAAAACGAAGTAGAGCTCTGGAGCTGCGCAGTCCGGCTTGCCGGCGGCATGCTGCTGCTCAGCGACCGCTTTGAAACCCTGGCGCCGGAGCGGGCGCGCTTTTCGCGCTGGCTGCTCTCGGATCCGGACGCGTATGAGACCCGCCCGCTGGACTTCTTTGAACACACGACACCGACCATCTGGTTCGGCACCCACCGCCGCACCGGAGAGCGGGTGCTCGGCTTCTTCAACTTTGAAGATGTGCCGCAGATCCTGTCGGTCGATCTTGGGAAGTTGTCGGACACTCCGGTCAAACTGGTGGATGTGCTCGACGGCGAAGTGCTGGGGGAATTCTCCGGTGTTTTCACCATCAACGTGCTCGAACACAGTTGCCGGCTGCTCCGGCTCGCCTGAATTGAACGGCACGCAAAGGACGGGAGACGGGAAACCGCCTCCCGTTTTTTATTCCTGAACCGATGAGTTCAAGTCGACCCATAACCACAGGGAATGGCCGCCATAAAAATAAACCATTTCCATTTTCGGGAATCTGGAAATATATTACAGAAACAGGAACAAATCTGGAGATGACTGTGAATTTCATACAGCTGGAATATTTCCACAAGGTCATGACGTGCGGCAGCGTCACCCGGGCGGCCCGGGAACTTTTCGTCACCCAGCCGGCAGTCAGCAAACAGTTGAGGCTGCTGGAACAGGAGCTTGACTGCCGGCTCTTCCAACGCTGCGCGAACCGGTTCGAACCAACTCCGGCCGGAGAATTTCTCGACCGGCGCGCCGGTGTTCTGCTGACGGCATTTCACAATCTTCCGGCGGAACTGCGTTCGTTTGTCGGAGAATTCGCCGGCCCCCTCCGGATCGGCTGCGGACCGTACACCTCGGGCGCCGTGGTGCCGGAACTGGTCTCCGAACTCATGCGCCGCCATCCGCGCATTGTCCCCTCCGTTCAGGAGCGGGATTCCTTCCTCGACGATCTTCGAAACGGAACGCTTGACATTATGTTCGGCATTCAAGGATACCATGATGACGATCTGCTCTACGTACCGATGTACCGAAATCAGCTGATTCTCATCTGTTCGGAACACTCTCCGCTGGCGCAAGGCGGGCAGATCACTCCGGAACGACTGGCTTCAGAACCGTTTCTCGCCCACTCCTACAACCCCATCCGCGGAATCATCTTTCGGCAGATGCCCTATCTGGAGAAGAACCGGTTTCGAATTGAATCCCGCTATACGACCACGCTGATCTCATACGTGCAACGCAACCTCGGCTTTTCAATCATTGCGGATTGTTACCTCGAGAGTCTCCCGCCGGGAGTCGTCGCGCCATCGTTCGACACCGGCTGCGAGGTGGAGTCCGGCTTTCTCGTAAATCCGGCACGCCCCTTCTCCCCGCCGCTGCGGGCCATGATCGCCCTGGTTCGGGAAAAATACGGCTGCCGCCCCGTCCCCGGCGCTGAGTGCTCCGTCGGGGTTGTTCAATCCGGAAAGGAAGAAAAACGATGATCACAAAGGAAATTCCAGCCGGCAATATCAAGGTCGTCTCCATAAACGGCCATGATATCGAACTTGACGTGGAACGTCGGGACACTGCGGGAGACTGGTTTTACTGGTGCTTCCAGGGGAAGTTCCCGGAAAAGGGGATCTATCGGTTCCATTTTGTCGAAGGCAGCCGGGTGGGAACCCGTGGTCCCGCTGTCAGCCGCGACGGAGGAAAAAACTGGAGCTGGCTCTGTCCGCATCTCCACGAGAGCGATCGTGATTTTGAGTTTACCTGTCAGGAAGAAGGTGAGGAGCTCCTCTTTTGTCAGGCAATGCAGTATCTCCAGAGGGATTGGGAAAGATTCCTCGCAGAATTTTCCACTCATCCGGCTCTGCTCCCGGGCACCCTCTGCCGCAGCAGAAAGGGTAGAGAGGTGGAAATGCTCACCATCCGGGAAGCCTCTCCGCAATATTCCCTCCTGCTCACTTCGCGCCACCACGCAGGCGAAATGATGGCAACCCATGCCATGGAGGGATTTCTGCGCGCAGTTCTGGCGGATGATTCGTTCGGACGCACATTCCGGCAGCATATCGCGGTATTTGCCGTTCCGTTCGTCGACAAGGATGGTGTGGAAGAAGGAGATCAGGGAAAAAACCGCATTCCGCATGACCATGCACGGGACTATCAATTGCCCGGTCTTTATCCGGAAACCGCCGCGCTCCGCGCGTTACTGCTCCGCGAAAAACCCGCGTTCGTACTGGATCTGCACTGCCCGTGGCTCCGCGGTGTACCGAACGAAACCTCCTATATGGTCGGCATCGGAATTCCGCAGATGGACCGCGAAATGGAACGATTCGCCGATTATCTTGAGGCGGAACAGGTTCCACAGGCTCCCTATTTCAAGCGGGACAACATTCCCTTCGGGAGCTCGTGGAATACCGCACAAAACTATACGCAGGGCAGAACCATCAGGCACTATGCGGCGACACTGCCTTTCGTGCGCAACACCCAGGCGATCGAAATCCCCTTTGCCAACTTCGGCGCAGTCACCGTGGACCGGAACGCCATGCTCGCTTACGGCGCTTCCATCGCGCGTGCGGCCTGCCGTTATCTCCTGTCGAGCCCCGGCATTCAGCCACCGGAATCAGACACGGCAGGTCAATGACAGCATTCGTTCTCCTTCCCATCGGAGCAACGGCACCCGATACACGCCAGAGCAACGGAAACCGGCGAAAATTCCCGTTGCTTTGATCTTGCCGCGGCGCCCCGCCCGCAAACCGGGCGAAGCGCCTGGCGTCAGAACCTCTTTCCGCTCAGCGGCCCTGTTCCTTGAGGTAGTTGAGCGCGGCGGCCACGCCCGCATAGTAACCGATGTCGCGCCGAAGCTCGCTCGGAACGATCTCGCAGGCGGCCAGCGGCGCCGCCCAGCAGAAACGAGGCAGGTACTTCCGGATCGGGTCCGTGTAGAGGTCACCGACCGCCCAGGCCAGCGTGCCGAGCACCAGCCGCTGCGGATTGAAGATGTTGATGTACATGCCGAACGCCTGCGCGTTGCGCAGACTCATCTCGTCCCACAGCGCCACCGCGTAGGGATCCCCGGCGCGGACCGCCTTCTCGAACGGCACCATATCGATCTTCTCCACGTCTCCGCCGACCAGCTGCATGATCATGCTGTCGGGTTTGTCGCGCAGCTCCTCCTGCATCCGCTGAGCGAGAGCGCGCCCGCCCGCGTAGGCTTCATAGCACCCCTTCATGCCGCAGTTGCACTGCCGCCCGTTCAGCTCGACGCAGATATGGCCGAGCTCCCCGGCGCTGAGGGTGGTGCCGTTGCCGCGGACCAGCCGCCCGGCCGCGATGATGCCGCCGCCGATGCCGGTGCTCATCGTAAGATAGATGAAATCGGTGCATCCGCGCCCGGCGCCGAAGAACCACTCGGCCAGTGCGCCGCAGTTGGCGTCATTCTCGAAACAGCCGTCGATGCCGAGCTCGTCCTTGAGGTAACGGAGAATCGGCACATTCCGCCACAGCGCATTGTTGGTGGGCGCCGTGAGGATGCCGTTGACCGGATCGGCGGGGAACGGCGCCGAGATGCCGAACGCGGCGATGTCCGCCATTTTCAGCCCGGCCTCTTCGACCAGTTTCCGCGCCACACGGACCATTTCCGGGAGAACATCCTCCGGACGGGTGTTGACGTTTTCAATCCGGCCCTTGCCGAGAAGTTTGCCGTCGCCGGTTCCGAGACCGATGCCGATTTTGGTTCCGCCGATGTCGAAACCGAGAACAAGTTTCTGCTGGGACATGTTTTTCTCCGAAATTAATGTGAATTTCCCTTAAAAATTCTACTTGTAGAATATAATCCCTGTATTATATTTTATAAAGTGCATTTTTCAACTTTCGGCGGAGTTTTTATCTATGGGCATCCCGTTCACCCTTTTCGCGGCGTCTCCGGGCGTCTATTATGCGTTTGAAAACAGCGACAACGTCGGCAAAGGCATCGTCGTTCTGCTGCTCATCGGCTCGGTCTTCACCTGGACCGTCATGATCGACAAGGCGATGGCGCTCTACCGGGCACGCAAACTCTCCCAGCGCTTCATCGCCCGATTCCGCAGCAACAAGCGCAACATCGCCACTCCGGCGCTGGTGCGCGAAGGGCAGCTCGATGCCAGCCCGGTCGGGATCATCTACTCCGCCGGTGTCGGCAAACTGCTCGAATTCTACGAGAGCGACGCCCTCAACCAGCAGTTCTCCGCCGGAATCAACACCCGGCCGGTCAAGCTCTCCGACGCCCAGTACAACGCCATCGAAGCGGTGCTCGAGCGGGAGGTCTCCGGCCAGATCCAGGAGCTGGAAACCCGGATCGGTCTGCTCGCCACGCTGGTCAGCGTCAGCCCCTTCTGCGGACTCTTCGGCACGGTGTGGGGCGTCATGCTCGCCTTCTGCGGCATCGCCGCGGCGGGCAAGTCGGACTTCACCGCCCTCGCCCCCGGTGTCGCCGGAGCGCTGCTCACCACCGTGGCCGGTCTGATCGTGGCCATCCCCTCCCTGGTCGGCTACAACCTGCTGACCGCGACAATCCGCAACCTCACCGTCACCATGGACAACTTCACCGAGGAGTTCATGGTGCGGATCAAGCTCGAACAGCTCGCCCTCGACCGGAACGCGTCGACAACCAACACGCCGCCGGCTCCGCCGGTTCCGGCACCGGCGCCTGTGACGGCACCGGCAACAGCGTTTACACACCCCTCCGTCCTCCACGGGGCGGAAACGCCGGAGGCGTAGCCATGCGTCGCAAGAGATCGCGTTCCCAGATGGCGGCGATCGACCAGATCAACGTGACGCCGCTGCTCGACCTGACCTTTCTTCTGCTGATCGTCTTCATGATCACGATGCCGCTGATGGAGTACGGCACCTCGGTCAATCCGCCGGAAATGAACGCCGACAAACTGCCCGAAACCGACTTCAAAAGCGTCACATTGACCAAACAGGGCACGATCGTTTTCGATCGGGAGACGGTTACGAAAGATGAACTGGTCGAACTGCTCAAACAGCTCCGGGAGCGTTCCCCCAAGACCACCGTGCTGCTGCGCGCCGACGGCGAACGCTCCTACAACGACGTGATTGAACTGCTCACGTTCATCAAAAACTCCGGGTTCCGTGAGATCACGCTGGTAACCCAGGCCGAGGGCAAATGAACCGGCTGGGGCCACACACCATGCCGATTGCTCCGGGGCGGGTTGCCGCCCCGCGGAGAACTCCGGGCGGACACCGGGGGAAGATCTTCACCCATGTGCTGGTGATTCACCTGCTGATCCTCTTCGGGCCGATCGGCTATCTCGCATTTGAGAACTGGAGAAACCCGCCGGAGGAGAACGCCTTCCGGGTCAAGATCGGCGGCCGGGAGCTGTCGCACGACTGGGAGGTCGGCCCGCCGGAGCGCCGCCCGCCCTCGCCGAATCCCGGTGCCGCAGCTCCGGAGCCTGCCGCCCCGGAACCGGAAGTACCGGAGCCGGCGCCGCGGGTGGCGGAGCCGGCGGCACCGAAAATCGCTCCGCCGCCCCGCATCAAAGAACCCGCCGCACCGAAGGTGAAGCGTACGGCGCGGCAGCAGGCGAAGCCCAAAACAAAACCGAAGCCGAAGACCAGGCCGAAAAGCAGCGCGAAGCAGTCGAGCCGGTCCACGGCAAAGCCCAGGCAGAGCAGTTCGCGTTCGCGCACCTCCACCCGTCCGCGGAATGTGGAGGAGGCGCAGCGTCAGGTCTACCGCCCCGGGAACAGTGGCAAAATCGGCGGCGGCAGCAACTACAACTCCGCCGTCCCCATCGGCAGCCGCGACGTCGGCCAGGCCTACGGCAAACCCGACCACCGGACGCCCGGCGGCGGAGCGAAGGATGAGTTCGACATGCGCTACGGCATCCGGGTGGGAAACTACCTCAAATACCGCTGGACCCAGCCGCCGCGCTCCCTGCTCGGCGACCGGCTGCCGGAGGTGCTGATTCAGCTTTCGATCGCCGCCGACGGCCGGGTCACCGACGCCCGCGTGCTCAAACCGAGCGGCGTGAAAGCGATGGATGAGTCGATCAAACGGCTGCTCGCCAACCTCGACCGCGTCCCCACGCCGCCGAATGGAAAAGTGACCTTCCAACTGGTGATGCGTACTGAATAACGAAAGGAGAACTTCTTTCATGGCTACGGAAAAACGTCCGCCCCGCCCGAGCTGGGACCAATATTTCATGGACATCGCCCACGTCGCCGCCAGCCGCAGCAACTGCTGCCGCCGCCAGGTCGCGGCGGTGCTGGTCCGGGACTGCCGGATTATTTCAACCGGTTACAACGGCACGCCGCGCGGGGTGCGCAACTGTTCCGAGGGGGGGTGTCCGCGCTGCAACTCCGACGCGCCCAGCGGCACCAATCTCCACCAGTGTCTGTGCAGTCACGCCGAGGAAAACGCCATCGTGCAGGCGGCCTACCACGGCATCGCGGTCAAGGGGGCGACGCTCTACACCACCTACAGCCCCTGTCTGCTCTGCGCGAAGATGATCATCAACGCCGGAATCGTCGAAGTGGTCTATCACCGCCACTATTCGATCGACGACGTCTCGACGGCACTGCTTCATGAGGCCGGGGTGATCGTGCGGCCGCTGGAATCCGGAGACGAGAATGAATAGAAATCCCGCCGATCTCATTTTGACGCTCGAAGCGGCCTGCCGCTTCCGGGAATCGCTCCGCCGCGAAGGGAAACAACTGGTCGTCACCAACGGCTGTTTCGACATCCTTCACCGTGGCCACGCCGAATACCTCCACGAAGCGCGCGCACTCGGCGACGCCATGATTGTTCTCATCAATTCCGACGCGTCGGTCCGGGCGCTCAAGGGGCCGGAGCGCCCGATCATCGATCAGTACAACCGCGCCTACATGCTGGCGGCGCTCGAATCGGTTGACGGCGTGGTGATCTTCGACGGCGCACGCTGTGACCGTGAACTTGCCGCCCTCGCCGCGGACCGTTATGTCAAAGGGGGCGATTACACGCGGGAAAAACTCGATCCGGCGGAACGGGTCGCGCTCGACCAGGCGGGGACGGAGATCTGTTTCAAACCGTTTATTCCCGGTTTTTCGACCACCACCATCATCGCCCGCATCCGGGAAACCATGTAACGAAGGAGGAGTCATCCATGACAAACGTTGCGCAATCCCGCTGGAAAACCATCCGCAACGCCCTTGCGGCGCTGGTCCTGCTGCTCTTCGTCCTCGCCTTCACCGGCTTCGGCGAACTCCTCACGTTTCTGGTGCACGTGCAGTTCGCTCCGGCTCTGGCAGGCTGTTTCGCCGCCTTCTCCGCCGGAGCGCTGATCACGGTGCTGGGGATTGCATTGCTCACGCTCCTTTTCGGCCGGGTATACTGCTCCGTTCTCTGCCCCTTCGGCATTCTGCAGGATCTGATCGCCCTCCCGCTCCGGAATCGAAAGATTAAAGTTCCCAACCTCCCCCTGCTCCGCTATGCAATTGCCGGAGTTGTTTTCGGCGCACTTGCCGCCGGCTGGGCGGCGGGCCTCCTGTTGCTCGACCCCTACTCCAACTTCGGGCGGATCCTCGGAGCGTTTCTCTCCGGCGGCTTCGTTCCCCTCCTCGTGATCGCCGCGCTCTGGAAACGGAGAATCTTCTGCACGGCACTCTGTCCGGTCGGAACGGTGCTCGGGTTGATTGCGAAACTCTCCCCCTGCCGGCTCCACTTCACCGAACAGTGCGTAAAGTGCGGCCGTTGTGCCGCCGCCTGTCCGACGGGATGCATCGATCCCCGCAACGGTATCCTCGACAACGAGCGTTGTGTGCGCTGCATGAGTTGTGTCGCAGCCTGCAACTTCCACGGCCTCGCCTTTTCCCGGCCGAAAGCGGCGGAAATTCCGGTCGATCCATCGCGCCGGGCATTTCTGCTGCGCGGCGGCGTACTGGTCGCCGGGCTGGCGGCCGGCGCGGTGCTCGTCCGGACCGGTCTCTCCCGGCTGGCGGAACTGCCGCGGCGGTTCGGTATCCTGCCGCCGGGCGCACAGGATGCGGAACGGTTCGCCGCAAAATGCACCTCGTGCCAGCTCTGCACGGCGAACTGCCCGGAAAAAATCATCGTTCCGGCGCCGGGCGGAACCGGACCGGTTTCGCTCGATCTGAACCGCGGCGTCTGCCGTTACAACTGCAACCTCTGCTCTCAGCTCTGCCCGACCGGCGCGATCCGCCCGCTGACACTTAAGGAGAAGCAGCTCACGAAAATCGCCGAAGCGAAATTCAATCCCCGAAACTGCATCGTCTTCCAGGAGGAAGAGGAGTGCGGCCGTTGCGCCTCCGCCTGTCCGGCACATGCCATCACCTTGCGCGGCAACGGAACACCGCGCCCGGTGAATACAGATCTCTGCATCGGTTGCGGGGCCTGTCAGATGGTCTGCCCGGCCCCGGAGAAAGCGATGACGGTTCATGAGATCGAAAAACAGGTCACACTTCCGGAACCGGTCTGGCAGTGAACCCTTTTATCAGGAGAGTGCAATGATGCGAATGATTTCTCTGTTCGGCGCGGTGCTGACCGCGCTGTTGTTCACCGGCTGTACCGCCGCACCGGAATCGAAACTGGAAACCGCCCGGCAGATGATTCAAACCAACCGGGCCGAATGCGTTCTCATCACCGCCGACGGCCGGCTCGTCACCGGGGAACGGGGCCACGGGGTGAATCCGCTCCTGACGCTCTACGAAACACGCCAAAGCGATATGGCCGGCGCAACCGTGGTGGATAAGGTGGTCGGCCGGGCCGCCGCCGCCATCGCCATCTGTGGAAAGGCGCGCCATGTGCACGGCGAGGTGATGAGTGAGGATGCGGTGAAATTTCTGCAGAAACACGGCATCACCACCAGCCAGACGCTGCTGGTGCCGCGCATTCTGAACCGGAAGCGGAACGGTCTCTGCCCGCTCGAACAATCGGTTGCAGGCATCGACGACCCGGCAAAGGCGCTCTCCGCTCTGAAACAGCGGATCGCGACGCTCCGCAGCGGGAAATAGCTCAAAGAGAAGCGGATGCAGCCTCGGCCGGACGAGCCCCCGCCTCGCGCTGAGGTTCGTTCCGGAATTTGCGCGGCGAAGCGTGTTCCCACTTCCGAAACTGCCGGTTGAAGCTCGAAAGCGAGGGGAAGCTGTTCCGCCTGATGCCGCCGTCCGAACCCGGCGACGACGTACGCAATTCAGGCGGATTCACGAGCTGCGTCGTGCTCGATGAGCCGGAGCCGGCCGCCCCCACCCGGAGTTGAAAAGCATGGCACGGACAATTCAAAGTAAGCTACGGAATTACCTGTTCTCGGGCATGCCGGCACATCAGTCCTCCAATGAAAGGTTTCATCCATACGATTTGATGACCGATCAAGCAGGCATATGGCGTTCGATATCATGAAACCCTCAAGTTGAAAATCCATCAACTGCGCGATTTTTCAAGCGTAAAAAAAGTACTCATGGCAAGGACTGTCGGAGAGGCTTTTTGACAGGAATGCCAATTCCGCGCTTTACAACCGTGGGAACCGGGTTATATTAAAGAGGACGTCGTAAAAGCCGGATTCCGTCATATAGCTATTGTGGAGGTGTGAAAATGCAGGAAGAGTGGCATGAACCGACGCGAAGGGACAAACTTCGGGCTGCTGCGTTTGCCTCCACGCCCGCGGGAAAAAGATTCAATGCGGAACTGCATGAGAGAAGCATGCGATATATCGACTGGAGAGTCAGGAACGAAGGCTTTGTTCCGTCTCCGGAGACCATGAAATCATACGAAGAGTGGTTGGCGAAGCATCCGGAACTCTACAAGAATCCGCACAAGTAATCCCTGAATAAAAACCGGGCGACCGAAGCCCCGTAAAGCTTGCCAGTACTCATATATTGTCGTGTCGAGCCACCCCGTTCCATCACGGCTTCTGCTGTTTTCGGAAACTGGAGTTGAAAGAGTTTGAACAATCACCGGAAGGACAAAGCATCCCCCCGTCGATCAGCCCAGTCAAGGCTCTGGTAGGGTTTAGCAACGGGATTCTTTCGATTGGAATTTTGTCCAGAACAATCCACGGGAACAAGGAAGCGGGCACAGCACATCTCTATTTTTCCTCTGGAATCAGGTAGAAGGTCGCATTCCGGCCGGGAGCCTTCACCTCCCGGTAGAGGTAGGCGGCCCGGATGGAGGGATCGCTTTCTATCACTCCGTCGAAGAACATCCGCCCATCCTCCTGTCGATGCCAGGCGAGCGGCCGGTATATCTCCCGGACGATGCCGCGATAGACGCAAAGCACATATTCAATGGTACCGAGCCGGGCTTGATCCAGCCGCCAAGCCTTCCTGGTCCGTTCATACAGAATGGCCGGATCGTACGCCGCCTCCTGATAGGTCTGTGACAGTTTGACCCCGAGCATCCGGTGGTGCGGGATAAGTTCCCCTTTGTACAGCAGCCCCTCGTCTTCCAGAAAACAGCGGAACTCCTTCCAATGCTCCTTCAGCCCCTTCGACAGATCGTCCACCTCCTGCATCGCCCGCAAGAGATCGTAATAGGATACCGCCGCAATCGGGAACGGATAGTTTTTCCGCAACGATTCGACATCCTGTAACGTCTTCTCCTTAAAAGAGGAAGAGACAAGAATCAAAGCCCGATCCGTCCCCTCACAGAGCGTTCTCAGCCCGTCCGCATGATTCCGGAGCTGATCCAGATGAAACCAGTCTGACGTCTTGAACTCAAAATGAATGCAGACCGGCGCCTGCACGATCACCCCGTCCGGAATGCTGCCCGCCTCATTCTTCTGCTGCTGTGAAAATATAATTCCGAACCGCGGAATCCTGTCCAGAGGCAGGATTCTTTTGAAGAGATCCCGGAGAAACAGCGGATTTTCTTCCGTCATGAGGCGCAGAAACAACATGCAGTAGTTGGTGATTCTGTTCTCATTCGTCGAATACCGGGTGAACAGGCTGATCGGATCCATGCAACTTCTCCGCAACTTGCCGCCGGACAATGCTATTTTGCCGCCGGGAAAATCTCCTTTGCCTTGCGCGCCACCCGCTCCCCGAAAATGCGGAACATGGGTTTGCTCGCCTCGAAATTCTCCTTGAGCGCAACCGCGCCGAGGTGGATGTAAGGCTGTCCGCAGGCGCCGCCGCCGGAGTAGACCAGCATCCCCTTGACCATCATGTGGGTGATCAGGGTCTGAATCGCGATATCCGCCCCGCCCTGCGCAAAATTCGCAGTGGCGAATACCGCCCCCAGCTTGCCGCCGAGCGAACAGGGCGCCGGCTCGTCGAACCACTTCTTCCACTGCCAGCAGGTGCTGGCAAGGTAGGTCGGAGTGCCGAAGAACACCGCACTGCTGGCGGCCAGAAATTCCTTGTCGATCGCATCGAGCGGAAAAAGCTTCACCTCGACATCCGGCACCGTGCGAACACCCTCGGCAATCACCTCCGCCATTTCGCGGGTGTGTCCGGTCAAACTGTAGTAAAGGATGGAAATTTTCATATCAGATCTCCTGAACCGTTTTTGCTATAGTGTATCACGCAGAAGCGCAAAAAGCAAATTGCTCCGCCAGGGAAAAAGTTGATTGAAAAGAGCTTTTCCCGTGATATATTACCTCTTCTTCAACGGAACGTCGCTTGCGAGGAAAAGGTGTCATGAACTGGATCTGGTTGTGCATCGCCGGAATACTGGAAATTTTCTGGGCGGTAGGAATGAAATATTCCCACGGCTTCACCCGGCTCATCCCCTCCCTTCTTACCGCGGCAGCCATGCTCGCCAGCCTGGGGTGCCTCGCGCTGGCCATGCGCACCCTGCCGCTCGGCACCGCCTACGCCGTCTGGACCGGCATCGGAACTGTCGGGACCGTCATCGTCGGCATGATCTTCTTCGGGGAGTCGACCGCCATACTGCGGATTTTATGTCTTCTGCTGATCGTTTCGGGCATCGTCGGCCTGAAACTCCTCTCCGTGAAGTGATCCGTTCACCGACTTCGCGCGACTCCGGAAAATATCCTCCGGAAATCTTAATGTGCAGTTGTCTCCGGGAACAAAGCAGCTCGTTGGAGTAAAGTTCCTTAATTCCGATATTATGAAAAACAGCAGAATTTTACAACTTCATGCATCCTCATCGAAAATGACACAATTTGCCTTCGAATGAGAGAAAACACTATTCAGGGCTCAGTGGCAAGACTCACGTCGAGTACAACTTCTTTATAATTCAGTAACCTTCTGACGTGGGCAGAAAAATTGAATTCCGGCCTGTTTTGCAACAATACTTCGCCCATTCTATGCTGCAACAGAAGGTTTAGACTGTTTCAGCGAAAAAAACGGAATATTAACTGCTGCGCATTTGTTGTTTTCTTGAGAAATGATATATTACACTTTTAACAACTATTGACACAAGTAAAAACAAAAGGACATGTTATGACTCATCGGAATTTGCAACTCGGGCGTTATGATTACGCGGGATTCTCGGCATTCACCATGTATTCGGTCTGCTCATTAGCGATTCCTCTGATGATCGTGGCGATGGGAAATTCATTGAATTTTCCGCTGGATCAGGGGGGGATGGCGGCCGGCGGTGCGTTGCACGCCACCCGAAGCATTTTCATGGTGGCAGCGCTTCTGGTTTGCGGTATGATCTCTGCCCGTCTGGGAAAGCGCCTTACCATGGGGTACACCATGATTCTCGTCGGGACCGGCATCATGCTCTGCGCCTTCACTTCCGCATACTGGATGTTGCTGCCCTGCCTGATGCTGGCCGGATTCGGCGAAGGCATCTGCGAAGGGATCCTGACTCCCTTCGTTCAGGACCTGCACCCCAAAGCGCCGGAACGGTATGTCAATATCGCCCACTCCTTCTGGTCCGTCGGAATCTGTCTCGTAGTAATCGTCGCGGGAGGGTTGCTGACCCTGGGGGTAAACTGGCGCATCGTGCTCGGCGCGATCGGGTTCCTGACCGGATTCGTCTCCGTGCTGTTCCTGTGGCGTGAAAATCCCCGGCATAAATATCCTGAGGCTGCGGTCAAAACCGCCCCGAGGGACGTCTGGCACTATACGCAGGAAATTGCCCGCGAACCGCGTTTCTGGATCTGCAGTGCGGCAATGTTTTTCGGAGCAGGAGCGGAGTTCGGCCTCACCTTCTGGGCAACCGCCTACATCGAATTGACCTTTCACACCAGCGCCTGGGTGGCAAGCCTCGGCACCGGCGTCATTGCGATCGGAATGTTTTTCGGCCGGGCCGGCTTCGGCTATATTGCGCGCCCCCATACGTTGCGCTATATTCTACTGTCGGCAGGGCTCGGAACGATTCCGGTCACCGTGTTGCTCGCCTTTCTGCATCCTGGGTTGCTGCCTGACTGGCTGCTGTTCCCTCTCTTGTTCCTCCTGCTTCTGCTCGCGGGCATCGGCATCGCGCCGTTCTGGCCCACCACGCAGATTTATGGAGTCATCACACTCCCCCGCTGCAACTCCACTATGCTCTATGTCTATTATTCTGCTCTGGGCATTCCCGGTTGCGGATTCTTTTCCTGGTTAATGGGGGTCACAGGGGACCATTTCGGGCTGAAAGGCGCAATTCTTGTCGTTCCTGCTTGCCTTATTGTGTTTTCGGCGATAATTTATTGGGAATGCTGGATCCGGCAGAAAAAAGGAAGCATACTGCATGAAGAAACAAACGACCGCACAGTTGCGAAAATCCAATCACAACCTGATCCGAAATGTGATGTTGACTGAAGATGCATGGACGAAAGAAGCCCTTGCAGCCGCAACCGGTCTAAGCCGATCCACCTGCTACAATATCCTGATCGACATGCTGGCGTCCGGAGAAGCGATCAAGCTTTCTCACGGCATATCCGACGGCGGACGCCCCGCCTGTCGCTTCCAATACTGCCGGACTTTCGTGCTTTTTGCGATTGTGCTGCTCCAATGTGAGAACCTGCAAAAGAGCATTTCCATTCTCGTAACCGACGTGGGAGGCACCGTTCTCTCCCGAGAAAAATATTTTGTAAACACTGTAAGCGTTGAATTTCTGGGGGAGTTGCTCCAGGAAACTGTCAGGGCCAATCCCGGCATAAAGGCCATCGGCATCTCCTATCCGGGCGCGGTACGCAACGGGAAAACCGCCTGCTGGAGCGATATGGAGGAGCTGACCGACCTCGATTTACAAACCTTGCTCCAGCAGCGGCTTGATCTTTCCCTGTACATTGAGAATGATATCAACCTCAGCGCCTGGGGCTATGCCCAAAAGCACCGAGGCGAAACAGATACCTTTGCCTACATCGCCTTTCCCCGCGGGAACCTCCCCGGCTGCGGACTGGTCCTGAACGGACAACTTTTTCAAGGTTGCCGTGGTTTCGCCGGCGAAGTTCTTTATATCCAGAATCAGGACTGGGACGAGCAACGCAGGCGCCTGCGAGAAAAATACGGTCTAGCCAATATGGTTCTGCAAATGCTGCGCCCCATCACCGCATTGCTCGATCCGGATCGCATTGTGGTTGCCAGCGACGAAATTTCAGCAAATGACATCGCCTATATTCAGGAAAAATGTCAGGCCATGGTTCGCCATGATTTCCTGCCGAAACTAATCTTTTCAGGAGATCACGGGCCGGATAACTTTGCAGGGCTTCTAAACGGTGTGCAAACGATCTACTTTGCACCTTAATATGAAAATCCATACACGAGTTCCAATACCTTTCAAAACGGTGTAATTTGAGGACCATTCATACTCATTGGGCTCTGTTTGCGTGATTTTTCAAAGATTCCTCCCCGGTATACAACGCCAAGCGGATTCATCCGGCCTTGCAATATCAAGCTCCGCACAAAATCGATTTCGAGACTTGCAATCGGCAAGCGATGAGATCGACTAACGCAAAGGAACTTATATCAATCTTTCCATAAAAAGTTCTACCGACGGGGAAAGGTGCTGGCGAACCATGCCGTTCTCCTCCTGTCTCTCACCGTCTTTTTCATGTGCCACGGCGTGGAACCTCGATTCCGGTACCGGATTCCGCTTGACATTCCCGGTTTGCGTGATATAATATAACCATATAAAAACCACACCAACAAACGAGAGGTGAAAAATGTCAAACGTCAAGACGATGGCCACCGTGATCGAACGCCCCGGCGAGGCGGCGTTCCGGGAAGTAACCCTCACACCGAAACGGGAGGATACGGTTGTCGCGCGCACCATGTTCAGCGCGATCAGCACCGGTACCGACATGAAGACCTACCACGGCATGCAGCACCCGGAGCAGTGCTATTATCCGCTGGTTCCCGGGTATGAGAACATGGGCGTCATCGTCGAAGAGGGCAGCTACGCGCCCGGGCTCCACAAGGGCGACCGGGTCATGATCAACGAATGCCGCAAATACGGCGACTGCTGCGCCGCGTGGGGCGGCGGCACGCTGCTGGTCCACAAGGACTCCGACAACGCCGGCGGCGCGGGCGACCCGCTCTGCAAGGTGCCGGACAATGTCTCGGACACCGACGCGGTGCTCGCCTATCTCGCCTGCGTTCCTCTCAAGGGAATTGAACGCTTCCATCTGCGTCCCACCGACGTGGTGCTGGTCTTCGGGGCCGGCATGGTCGGACTGAGCGCGGTTCAGATTCTGAAGATCAAGTGCCCCGGCATCACGGTAATCAGCGTCGAACCCAACCCCTTCCGGCGCGCCATCGCCGAAAAATACGCCGACTACGTCATCCCCTTCGGCGACGAAGGAATCCGCCAGCTGCTCGACATCACCAACGGCAAAAAGGCCGACAAGATCATCGAATGCTCCGGCAATCCGATCGTGCCCGGCGTGCTCTGGAAATACATCAAGGACGGCGGCTGGAACGACGACGATGAACCGGGCCACATCCATCTCAACGGTGATTATCCGGAAAAACTGGTCTTCGACCACTACCACCGCTGGTTCGTCAAGAACGTCAACATGTCGATGACCTGCGCGATCAAATGGCGCGGCAAGCCGGAAATCCTCAAGTGGATGAGTGAAGGCAAGTTCGTCACCAAGCACCTGCCGATCGAAATCTGGCCGGCCGCCAAGGCGAAGGAGGCGTTTGAGTATCAGTCGAAACACGGTGCCAACGTCTTCAAGATCCTCTTCGACTGGAGGGACCTGTAAATGCAGCTCGGCAACGCCGCATGGGGATTGCGCGAAACCCCGCTGGAACAACAGCTTGCCATCACTGCCGCGATGGGTCTCGAGTTGCTCGAGCTCTCCATCGCCGGTTACGACCGGGACTATCTTCAGCTCGACGCGGATGAGAAGAAGATCGCCGAAGTGGCGGAGCTTTTCCGCCGTTACAATGTCCGGCTCGACTGCGCCTGCACCGGGAATGATTTCACCGGAGACGACGCGGCCGAACAGCTGACCAAAGTCAAAACCGTGATCGACATCGCTTCGAAACTCGGCGTGAAGTTCCTCCGCATCTTCGCCGGATTCCGGTCGGACAGCGAAGTGGCTGGCCCCCGGTTCGGGCGGATGATCGACTGTCTCCGCTCCGCCGCGGAATACGCCGTGCCCCGGGGCGTCACGCTCGCGGTTGAAACTCACGGCGGCGTCATGACCAACGGCGACGCGCTGGTCCACTTCGCCAGCGCCACCACCCGGATCGACTGGTGGGATGACATCCTTTCCACCGGCGTATCGATCAACTACGATCCGGCGAACTTCGCCGCGGTCGGAGCAACCGATCCGGTCGCATTCTACACCCGTTTTAAAAACGCAATCAAATATGTCCATCTGAAGGATTTCCGCAGTGTCGAAGGAGGAGTTCTCCCAGCGGCCTGCGGCGAAGGGCGGCTGGACTGGCCGGCGCTGATGGCGGCGCTCGCCGACTACACCGGCCCGGCTCTGATCGAATATGAGCTGCCCGGCGACGTCGAAGACGGACTGCGGCGCAGTCTGGCGTATTTGAAGCAGTTCCGGTAACATTGCAGTAAAAGTCCAACGCAACAGGAGATTTATTTATGTCGAAGAAACCGCAGATCATCTTCATGCCGCATGCGAACATTCAGTACTCGCAGCTCGATCCGGCGCGCCGCGCCTGGGTGTGCGAGAACTGCTACCGGCCGCTCTTCGAGCTGGTGCGTGACGGAGACTATCGGATTGCCTTCGAAGCCTCGGGGCGGACCCTCGAAGTGATGCACGACGAAGCGCCCGCGGTGCTCGATCTGCTCTCCGGCCTGATCCACGAGGGAAAGATCGAACCGATCGGTTCGCCCTTCATCCACGTGATGCTGACCAACATTCCGCCGGAGATCGGCATCGACACGCTCCGCCACGGGCTCGACGCCTGGGAGAAATACACCGGCGTGCGTCCCGAAACCGGCTGGAATCCGGAGTGCGGCTGGGCCGGCTGGCTCCCCGACGCCTATCTGGAGGCGGGCTTCAAATCGCTGGTGATGGATGCCGACAGCTTCTTCCTCTCCTTCCCGGAAATCCGCGAAGCGACCGGCCTCAAGTACGACGTGCAGGGCCACAGCAACAAGAACCACCTCTTCAAGATCGAGGAGTACATCAAGGACAAGCCGGAATTTCTGCGGTATCTCACCAATCCCTCGGTTGCACCGAACGGGCTGAAGATGATCTTCCGCAGCGACTGCATGGCCAACCCGATGCTCTGGTATCTGATGGGAGCGACGGAGGGGATGCGCAAGGACCCGGTTTCGCTCGACGAAATCCGGGAGATGTTCCTCAAGTGGCAGCCGCGGATTGCGAAGTCCGGCAGTTTCATCATGCCCTACGCCGAAGACGCCGAATACATCGGCAGCTCCGCCTACTTCTACGTGAAGCAGTTCAACCAGGCGCGCTTCTTCGAGCCGGAACCGGCCAGCGTGAACCGGTTCCGCGAACTGCTCGACATGGCCAAGGAGGTGGGCTACGAACTCTCCACCCCGGCGGAGGTGATCCGCTCGGCGGAGACGGTGATTGAAAACGATCTCATCGAGAACATCGAAAACGGTGTGGCGTGGCACGGCGGCACCGCCAAAGCCTGGGCGAACACCAGTTACTCGCGGATTCTCGACCCGGTCTGCCGTTCGATCTTCGACGGCGTGACCGCGCTGCGGAAGCACCTCGGCAACACGCCGGAGCTGGAAAAGGCGATGAAGGCGGTCACCAGCGCCTACGTTTCGGATTCGCGCTGGCCTCCGCTGCCGACCAGTCCGGGGCGGTTCAACGTCCGTGAGACGCTCGACGACCTCTACCTCGCCAACCGGATGCTGGAGGAGGCGATGGCGAAGGGCGGAATCGCGGAGAAGCGGGCGATCTATTCCGCGCCGCTGATGCTGACCCAGATCAAGCTGATCGAGCAGATTCTGATGGAGCAGAAATACTTCGGCGAATAACGCCAGAGAAACTCCCCTGCCCGGCCGGGAAATTATTTCCCCGCCGGGCTTTTTTGCATCATGACTCCAACGAAATCATGGCGTGGCAGGTAAACTCCTCCACCCGGAAGCGGATCCTGCCGCCGGGAGTCGAATCAAACGACAGCGCCCTGTCCTCCGGCACCAGCAGAACCCGTTTCACCGGACGACGGGGAGAAAACTCCACCTCGATATTCCGCAGCGGCGTCAGGTCCTCGATGATTTCGACGCCGGTTCCACGCTTGACGATCGGCGCGAAGAGCAGATGAATGATCTCCCGGTTCTCCTCCGGGGCGTCCATGACGAAGACGCGTGCGACACTCGGTAGAGAAGTACGGATGATCCGCCGTGATCCGAGCAGGGAGTCGACAATCTTCGCCAGATGGATTCGAAGCACCGCCTGTCCATTCTGTCGGTATTCGCGGAAGACCGGACAGGCGAGCGCGGCACCGGAGTCGCTCACCACCCCGAAATCCCAGCCGGATTGTTCCGGCCGGTTCGGCGTCTGCCGGTGGCTGCAGAAGTGCTCCAGCGTCCGTTCGAAATAGGGGTCGAACACGCTTCCTGCGGATATGCCGCGGCGCACCTTCAGCCGAACCGCTCCGGAATACAGGACAAATGGAGTGGTGAGAAAATCAGGAGAGAACTCCTTCGGCGGCAGAAGGTAGCAGACAGAAAACTCTTCCGGTCCGACAATCTCCGCTCCGAGATCGAACGGAGCCTGCAGCAAAGAACGCCCGGAAAGCAGAATCTTTCCGCCGGAAGCGAGATAACGGTTAATCCGTTCAACCAGTTCACCACTCCACTCCATCGCGTCCGGAAAGATAACCAGAGTGTAACTGGAGAAATCCATCTCCGGATGGAGCAGATCGAACAGGAAATGACTTTCCAGCAGAAAGCGGGAGGCGCCGATGTCGAACTCGTTTCCATCCGGCAGATTGCAGGAAGCGGCGGAAATGAGTGCAATTTCAGCCCGGTTCTTCGCACCGCGGCAATACGGTTCTTTCTCGCGCACCTCTCGATAGGCGGCGCCGATAATCCGATAGGTGGATTCATCCAGCCGTCCATCGGGGTGAAGCTGATCGCCAATGCTGATTCCGGCCCCGTTGGCCAGAGCCAGTGCGCACTCGTACCGAAGCGCGTTAGGGTGTTTGAAACTGCCGAACTCCCCCCAACCGCCGTGGAATTTACCGGTCATTCCGACAAAATGCAGACCGGTTTTACGGGCGAATCCGGCGGAGAGAGGGAAGAAGTCGTATCCCCAGCCACCGGTCGGCAGACTTTCCAGTTCGAGGTGGGAAAAGTATTTCTGCAGAAGTTCGGGACGGCTACGGTCAATCCCGCCGGAGTTGTGGAAAATCGGCATTCCGGGATCGTGTTTCCGGACCGCTTCAACCGTCCGCGCATAGTAGCGTTCCAACACTTTCCGGCTGAAACGTTGCCGATCCTCCTCCCGTTCCGGTTCCAGGCCGAGGCGAAACATGTCGTGCAGACAGTTCGGGCAGCAGCACTGCCGTTGCAGCACGATATCGAGAAAGATACCATCGGCATCCGGAAAGAGCACCATCACCTCCTCGATCATCGCACAGAGATGATCGAGATATCCGCTGTTGAAACAGAGCTTGTGAAAACCCGGTTCGAAAAGAGACTGTGCTCCCCACGGCGAGATGCCGGGTGGGTTGATTTCGCGCCATTCCGGATGAGTCTGCGCGCAGAATTCATTCCCGCCGGCGGAGAGATAAACTGGAACCCGGATTCCGACCTCGTGCGCGGCATCAATCTGAGCCCGGAGGAGATTGAACGAAAGAGCGGGATGCATCGTGCCGACCTTCGTTGGATGATAGCTGTAGCCGTGGTGGCAAAGGGAGAAGCA
Source organism: Victivallis sp. (assembly GCF_048170485.1). Classification (NCBI taxonomy): domain Bacteria; kingdom Pseudomonadati; phylum Lentisphaerota; class Lentisphaeria; order Victivallales; family Victivallaceae; genus Victivallis; species Victivallis sp. The sequence goes on from NZ_DBEXAY010000050.1 coordinate 32,823, forward strand.
GGTGATCGAATCGACTGCCGCCTCCCTCAACGTACGTTGAAATTCGCTCTTGTCGAACGCCGTGCCGACGTCGGGAATCTCTCCGGAAGTGTGGAAATCCAGATGAATCTGGCGAAAAGAAAAACTCATACGGTTACTTCTCTCCTCCCTTCCCGTTTTTCCTCAGGGCGTCGAGCAGAACCTGTTTCCGCGGATTGTCGGCGGATTTCCGGAACGATCCGCGCCGGGGCGATTCATGTTCGATGCTCCAGCCGGGGAACTCCCGGTAGGCATGAAAGGTCCAGTCCCAGCCGTACTCCTCGAACAGTTCGATCAAATCTTTCAGATACTGATCCGCGCCCTCCGCCCAGGAGATTACGCTGAATTCTCCGATGAAGACCGGCACCTGATACTTTTTCTGAAAGAGAATGACATCCTTCAAATCCTCCCGGAGCTTCTCCTTGTTCCAGTACTCCCCCTGAATGACGCCGGGATAGCGCCAGGTGAACGGAGTGGCCTTCAGCACGCCCTGATGGGTGTAGTCGACCGGAGCATAGGTGTGGGTGCTGTAGATGATGTTCGGATCGTCGATCTTGTGGAATTTCCTCCAGTTATCCAAATCCGCTTCTACAATGATCGGTGTTGCCGGATCGACCTCGCGAATCGCCTTGACGATCCGGCGGCTGATCGTGAACCAGGGATGTACATCGCCGGAAATGAGTCCGGCGGCCTGCGGTTCATTTAAAATATCATACCCGTAGATCAACGGATTGTCGCGGTAGTGTTCCGCCAATTTCCGCCAGGCCTGTTCCAGCTGTGCAATCACCTCGTCGGGATCGGTGATGATGTTGCTGGAAACCGCACTTTTTTTACTCCCGGCCGGACCGCGATGCAGATCGAGAACCTGTTTGATTCCGTATTTTTCGCAGAGCGGGAGCAGCCGGTCGATCTTCTCGATTTCGGCATCGATCCACTCGAGATATTTCCCGCGGTCGGAGATGTCGCGCTTCCCCGGCTGCATCTGGTATCGCAGCAGATTCGCCTTCCACGCCGCCAGCTGCTGAAATGCCTCTTCGGAGAGATCGTTGCCGCTCATGAATCCCCGATATCTGGCTCCTTTGAAATTGCCTCGGGGAATCGCTGCGGTATCGGGCATTTTGTACTGGGCGGCGGAATCTTTGCCCTCCACCGCCTGATAGATCTGGAACCGCCGGAGCCAATAATCTCCGGTAGCGTTCTGAATTCCCATCCACAGCTGAATGGATTTCACCTGTTCCGGCATTTTCAGCAGCAGAGTGCAGGTTTTCCAGCCCGTCGTGCCGTAACGGGGGATGCCCGCCGGTTCCGGATAACTCTTGCGGCCGTTGGCCTCCTCGATCACCAGCATGGCTTTGGCTCCCCAGTAGGGCTTCTCCGGTTTGGGAATGCGTTCCACCTTCATTTCCGCCTCGATCCAGACGGTTCCCCGGATCAATGTCGGGTCAATTTTTCGCACCAGAATTTGATTGCCCCGGATATGTAGCGCGCCGTCTTCGATCATGCTGCTGCTTTTGCCGCTCCATTTCCGGAATTCCTCCGGAGAATGAAAGTCCATGCTGTATAACAATTTTCCTTTCCCATACTCCGCCATGGCCAGCAGGCCGGCGAACAACAGTGCCATCGTCAACAAATGTTTCATACCACATTTTCCTTTCTTGATTTCAAAGGGGGGACCATGTTTCCCGAATCATCTCATCTCAAAGCGTAATACTTGTCGAAAATCAGCTCATCGCCTTCTCTTCCCCGGGGATCGGAGATGTTCTGCACATGGCCGTCCACGAAGAGGAAATTGGCACTGTTCCTGTGGATCCAGTTTGGACGTTGATAACTCCTCGCGGCTAAAACAGTTATCGCATCGCAATTGGATGCATTTACATGAAGATGATTGGGACGGTAATAGGAACGTGTTCCGACACTCAACAGGTTCGCATAGCGCTGGTCTCCCAGCAGCGCGACCCGGGGCCGAATCTTCGCCAGTTTGCGGTTGTACTGGGCAGCCCAGGAGGAGTTTCCGTAAACCCAGCCGCCGGAGGAAACGGCAGGATTCTCTGTCTGCGTGATTCCGTAATTCCCCGTATACCATGCATCCGCCGCCGCACCGGGAAACGGTTCCACCGACGGGCAGAAGTAAACCCCCTTGCGGGTCTGGCTGATCACCGCACTGGTCGACTCACTGAAATCCTCGAAATTTGAAGTGACGCCGTTCCCTTTCAGGTAGGGATAGATCAATCCGGTAAAGAAATAGTTGACGTGACTGCTCGGCAGCCAGCCGTCGTAATCGTTGACATACAGATTCAGGGCGAGTCCCAGCTGCTTCAAATTGGCGGCGCAGCTGGAGGCGGTCGCCCTTGCTCTCGCCGCATTCAGCGACGGCAGCAGCAGCGCGGCCAGAATCGCGATGATTGCAATTACGACAAGAAGTTCAATAAGAGTAAAGCTGTGCCACCTGCGAACTCTCTGACGGAGGAGCGACGAAAATTTCATGCGGGGGGACGGGTTCTTTTTCATCATCAGCTGTCCTTTCCGATTTATTTTTCCGGTGTATTTGCTCCGGATTCACTTTAAATGGCTCTGACAAAGCTGCACCACAGAGAGAGTGCTTTCTTGTATTTTACCATGTTCCAGCTATATTTATTATACCATAAAAGATGAAGATAAACAAGAGGTTGAATATGAATATAAGGATAAAATAGATGAAGAAAACAACCATTTCACCATTTCTTCGCCCCGGATTTCAGCTGGAAGTTGCGCACATTCAGCTGATCGATCCCCACTGGAATCACGCACAGTTACCGGGCATCCACTGGCGGCTTTATCACAATGACCGGCCCGGCAGCGGATTGATCCATCCGGACGGTTCCCGCATCGAACTTGCGCCCGATTCTCTCTATCTGATTCCACCGGCGACCCGGGCGGGCTCCTACAGCGAGGACAGTCCGGAACAGCTTTTTCTGCACTTCCACCTGGAAAACTGCCGGGTGAAGGGCACTCCTGTTTTCACCATCCCGCTTGACGATACACTGCGCAATCTGCTGGTCCAGACCCGGGAACTCCTCCGGCAGCAGGAGAACTCCCCGGCTGCACAGTTCTCCTCGATCGCCCTGGCTACCGCCGCGCTCGCCCGGCTTCCGACCGATGCGCTGATCGTCGCCGAATCCGACTCCCGTATTGTCCAGGCGTGTGAACTCATGCAGGCCCATCCGGAAAAACCGTGGAGAAATTCGGAATTGGCTGAGCGCTTCTACTTCTCCACCAACGCCTTCACCCGCCGCTTCCGCGAGGTGATGGGCATCACGCCCCACCATTATCTGCAGGAGATTCGCTATGCACTGGCGGCACAGCTGCTCGAATCCACCAGTCTCTCCATCGGCGAAATCTGCGAGAAAATCGGCGTCAGAGATCCATTCCACTTCTCCCGGGAGTTCAAACGTTACCACGAGCGTTCCCCGTCGCTCTACCGGAAGGTACGGCAGGGAGTGGCCCAAATGTAAAAAACTGATTGCCGGATGCAGACAAAAAAATCCCGGCGACCGCAGTTGCGGAAACCGGGAGCGAAAAATCGTGGAACTCTTACTTGCCGAGCGATTTGATGATGAGCGAAGCCACCTTTTCGCCGGAAAGCATCATGCCGCCGAAAATCGGCCCCATCCGGTAGCCGCCGGCCACGTTGTTCGCGCTCATGCCGCAGGCGAAAAGCCCGGGGAAGTATTCGACCGTGTTCTCGACCGTCGAAGCTTCGCCGGAATCCACCCACATCGGCTTCTCGCCCATGATGCCGCCGGTCGGCGTGGAAAGCTTGATCTGCGCCTTCTCGCAGGCGAGATGCATGATTTCGCTCGGGTGACCGGTGCCGTCCAGCACCGCGCTCGCAATCACCGTCAACGGGTCGACGTGCATGCCGAGCCGTTCGACCGGAGTCCAGTTGATCACCAGCCCGTTCACCTTGCCGTCTTTGAAGACGATGTCCTCGACACTCATCGCGTTGAAGATCTTCGCGCCCGCATGGACCGCTCCGTAGATCAGCGCAGACGCCATCTCCACCGAATCGAGCGTGTAGTAGCCCGGATTTCCTTCAATCGGCTGATGACGGATTCCGAACTCCTTGAGGATGTGGACGGCAGACTCCTGCACCACAACCTCGTTGAAGAGCATGCCGCCGCCCCAGGTTCCGCCGCCGGGCGCAAGTTTACGCTCGAAAATCGCCACCTTCAACCCGGCGTCGGCCATGTGTTTCGCCGCAACCAGCGCCGACGGGCCGCCGCCGACAATCGCCACGTCGACGATCAGGTTGGAGAGCAGTTTTTCGGAAAATTGCCGCACGATTGCGGCGGAGATCACATTCTCAATCGGCATTTTGCTGTTCCTTTCCAAATAAAAAAACGGCCCCTCCGGAGCCGGAGCAACATTCTATTAATATTACCTGAAAAAGAGTTTTTTCAAGCACACATGCATTCGAATCCGGAAAGAAAAAACCGCCCTGCCGGTCCCACCCGGGCTCCGGCAGAGCGGCCAACCATGGAGAACTCTTTCTTCTACAGCGCCGCTTCCCGGCGGAGCTGTTCGCACCAGCGGTCAATCCGGTCGGCGGTTTCCCCGGGTTCGTTGTCGTCATCCAGCGCAAGTCCGGCGAAAAAGCCGCCCTCTTCCGCTGTGGACAGCGAATGCATATAACCTTCGCTCGGCCAGCGGCCGACAATTTTTGCCCCGCGCGCCACCGCTTTTTCGGCAAGTTCGCCCATCCCGTTCAGGTAGGTGTCGCCGAATCCGACCGCGTCGCCGAGCCCGAAGAGCGCCACAAGTTTTCCGGAGAGGTCCGCGGCCTCCAGCAGCGCAACGCCGTTCATCCAGTCATCCTGCAACTCCCCGCACCCCCAGGTCGAGGTGCCGAGAATCAGCAGGTCCGCCTGAAAGTCCGCGGCGGAAGCGTTCCGGATGTTGACCGCCCTGCCCCCGAGCTTGCCGGCGATCGCCTGCGCGGCGTGTTCGGTGTTGCCGGTGCTGGAACCGTAAATTACCGTAATGATTTTACTCATTCTGCTGGTCCTTTCTTTTTTATGCTGCTGTTTCAGCATTGCGTATCTGTCGCATCAGCTCCGCCGGCGTGACGTTTCCCCGGAGCAGCCGGGTTATCTCCGCCTCGGCACAACGGAACTTCTCCATCACCGCCAGGGACTCCGCCGGATCCCCCGCAACCCGCCACAAGCCGCGCGGCACTGTGCGGCAGGCGGGACGATCCTCGATGAATCCCCGGACATCTTTCAGCGGGTACCCGAGAAAAATTCCGATCTCATGCGGAAAATTTTCTCCTTGACGGCACCGCATCGTGAGTTCCTCCAGAATCGCGGCCATCCCCTGCCCGGACGGGTAGCCGCATTCTTTCAGAAATCCGGCCGCCTCCGGCGCCGCCAATGTCCTCTCCAACATGGCGCGCCGGAAGAAAAGCACGACCAGATCGATGCCGTCATTGCGCAGAATCCGGCACTCCAGATGCAGAGCCTCCAGAATCTCCCGCTGATGCAGACAGAAGAGGTCGCACTGCACGCCTCCTCCAATCCGCCCGCAGTTGGTCAACCGCACCATCCCCGCCGGTTTCACGCCCAGGAGCACCGGAGCAAGTTTGATCATCAGATGTTTCAACAACAACTGGCGGCGGTCAACACACTGCATCTTCTCCTCCTCTTTCTTAATTAGATAAATCTAATTTCATCTCGAAATAAAAACAGCCCCGGCTGTCTGTATGATACAATAACCGCAAAAATAAAAAAATCAAGGGTAGAAATTAGAAAAGTCTAATTTTTTTCA
>NZ_DBEXAY010000051.1:0-12540 GCF_048170485.1 Victivallis sp.
GTCAACTGGACCGCCTGCCCCTCCCCCCGGCAAGCGCAAACTACTTCCAAGAAAAAACCCCCGCCCCGGAAATCCGGAGCGGGGGTTGAAGTATCGCGAAAGGCGAATTACTTCATCACCTCGCCGAGGTTCTTGTAGAAGTCCATCCGGCGCTTCGCATCGGCTTCCGCACGCGCGAAGAGGTCTTCCGCATCCGCCGGGGCGGTCTTGTAGAGCGCCTTGTAGCGGTTTTCACTGCGGATGAAGTCCTGGAAGCTGGAGATCGCTTCCTTGGTCTCCCAGGTGAACGGCTTTTCGTTCGCCGGGTTGTAGCGATAGAGCGGCCAGTAACCGGCTTCCACCGCGCGCTTCGCCTCGGTCTGACTCTTGGTCATGTTGATGCCGTGCGCAATGCAGGGCGCATAGGCCAGGATGATCGACGGTCCCTTGTGCGCTTCGGCTTCGCGGATGGCGGTCAGCGCCTGCTGACGGTTGGCTCCCATCGCAATCGACGCGACGTAGACGTTGCCGTAGCTCATGCACATGAAACCGAGGTTCTTCTTGGTCAGCCGCTTGCCGCTGTTGGCGAAGAGTGCGACCGCACCGATCGGGGTGGACTTGGAAGCCTGACCGCCGGTGTTGGAGTACACTTCGGTGTCGAGCACCAGAATGTTGACATTGCGGTTCTGCGCCACGACGTGGTCGAGGCCGCCGAAGCCGATGTCATAGGCCCAGCCGTCACCGCCGAGGATCCAGACCGACTTGTCAACGAAGTAATCCTTCAGCTCGAGCATCTTCTGATAGATCGCCTTCTGCTCGCCTTCAGATTTCTCGATGGCGGTCGGCAGAAGTTCGCCGATCTTCTTCTGATTTTCGATCGCTTCGTCGGAAGTGCTCTCCCAGTTCGCAACCGCGTAATCCAGCAGCCCCTTCATGGTGTCGCAGCAGACGCCCAGCTCCTGGATGCGCTTGATGTTGCTCATCAGCTGTTCCCGGTTCTTGTCAACCGCGATCCGCATACCGAAGCCGTATTCCGCGTTGTCCTCGAAGAGGGAGTTCGCCCACGCCGGGCCGCGGCCCTGCTTGTCCTTGCAGTAGGGCAGGCTCGGGAAGGATCCGCCGTAGATCGAGGAGCAGCCGGTCGCGTTCGCCACGATCATGCGGTTGCCGAACAGCTGGCTGACCAGTTTGACGTAGGGAGTTTCACCGCAGCCGGCGCAGGCGCCGCTGAACTCGAAGTACGGACGCAGGAACTGCGAGCCCTTGACCGTCGCCGGATTGGTTCCGCCGAGCACGTTGTCAGGCAGCGAGAGGAAGAATTCGACATTGGCATCCTGCCCCGCGGCACGCTCGTCCGGCGTGTGGGTCATGCTGATCGCCTTCTCCTTGGCCGGGCAGGTCTCGACGCAGACGCCGCAACCGGTGCAGTCCTCGATGAAGACCTGCAGACGGAACTTCAGCCCCGGCTCCTTGACCGCCTTCGCATCGACCACCTGGAAGGTCGCCGGTGCGCCGGCCAGATCCGCTTCGCGAATCAGCTTGGCGCGGATCGCGGCGTGCGGGCACGCCATCACGCACTGGTTGCACTGGATGCACTTCGAGGGATCCCACTTCGGCACGCTCGGAGCGATGCCGCGCTTTTCATACTGCGAGGTGGCAGTCGGCATCGAGCCGTCGTAGCTCATCGCCGAAACCGGAATGTTGTCGCCCTGCTGATGGAGAATCGGCTTCATCAGCGTGTTGGCGAAGGTTCCCATTTCCGGAGTGATGGTTTCAACCGCTTCGAAAGCGGCAACGCCGTCGAGCGACGCCGGAACCTTGACCTCCTGGAGCATCGCCAGCGCGCGGTCGACGCACATCTGGTTCTGCTTGACGACCTCGTCGCCCTTCTTCTTGAACTTCTTCTCGATTCCAGCCTTGATGTAGTTGATCGCGTCATCGGCCGGAATGATGTTGGCCAGCTTGAAGAAGCAGGTCTGCATGATGGTCGAAACATACTTCGCACTGCCGATTTCGAGCGCGAGCTTCAGAGCGTCGATCGTGTAGACCTTGACATGCTTCTTGAGGATCGTCTCCTGCATGTCGCGGGTGAAGCTCTCGAACACCTTGTCGGCGGGGAGTTCGCTGTTGATCAGGAAGGTGCCGCCGTCGACGATGCCGGCGAGCATGTCATACCGGCCGATGTAGGCCGAGTTGTGGCAGGCGACGAAATTCGGCGCGGTGATGGTGTACTCGCTGGTGATCGGCTTGTCGCCGAAACGCAGGTGCGACACCGTAATGCCGCCGGACTTCTTCGAGTCGTAGACGAAGTAGGCCTGGACATACTTGTCGGTGTGGTCGCCGATGATCTTGACCGAGTTCTTGTTGGAGCCGACGGTACCGTCGCCGCCGAGCCCCCAGAACATGCAGGCGGTGGTGCCGGCCGGTTCGGTGACGATCACTTCATCGATCGGCAGCGAGAGATGGGTCACGTCGTCGTTGATACCGACGGTGAAGTTGCTGGTGCACTTGCCGGCGAGGTGCTTGTAGATCGCAAGAACCATCGACGGAGTGAACTCCTTGCTGGCGAGTCCGTAACGGCCGCCGATGACGGTGACGTCCTTGCGGTCGGCCAGCGCAGCCTTGACATCGAGGAAGAGCGGCTCGCCGAGCGAACCGGGCTCCTTGCAGCGGTCGAGCACCGCGATCTTCTTCGCGGTCGCCGGAATCGCCTTGACGAAGACGTCGGCGGCGAACGGGCGATAGAGGCGGACCTTCAGCAGACCGAGCTTTTCGCCCTTCGCATTCAAATAGCCGATCGCCTCTTCGATGGTTTCGCAGCCGGAACCCATCGCAACGATGACGCGGTCGGCATCCGGCGCTCCGACATAGTCGAAGAGGTGGAGCTGACGACCGGTGAGCGCGGCGACCTTGTCCATGTACTTCTGGACGATCCCCGGCAGAGCGTCGTAGGTGGCGTTGGTGGTTTCACGGCCCTGGAAGTAGACATCCGGGTTCTGCGCGGCCATCTTGGCGTAGGGCGCTTCCGGACGCAGGGCGCGGTTGCGGAACCGCTCGACATACTTCATATCGAGCAGCGACTTCATGTCGGCATAATCGAGCAGCTCAACCTTCTGGAATTCGTGCGAAGTACGGAATCCGTCGAAGAAGGCGAGGAAGGGGATTTCGCTTTCGAGCGTGGCCAGATGGGCGACCAGCGCGAGGTCGTGGGTCTCCTGGATGCTCGCGGCGGAGGTCATCGCGAAGCCGGTGGCGCGGCAGCTCATCACGTCGGAGTGGTCGCCGAAGATCGACAGCGACTGGGCGGCGAGCGCACGGGCCGAAACATGGAAGACGGTCGGGAGCATTTCACCGGCGATCTTGTACATGTTCGGAATCATCAGCAGCAGCCCCTGGCTGGCGGTGTAGGTGGTGGTCAGCGCACCGGCGCTGAGAGAGCCGTGCACTGCACCGGCGGCACCGGCCTCGGACTGCATTTCGACGACCTGAAGCGTTTCGCCGAACATGTTCTTCTGGCCCTGGCTCGCCCAGGTGTCAGCGTACTCTCCCATCGTCGAAGACGGGGTGATCGGGTAGATCGCCGCGACTTCACTGAAGGCGTACGCTACGTAAGACGCAGCGTAATTGCCGTCGATGGTCTGCATTTTCTTTGCCATGATTCCTCCATTGGTTAATAAAGTAAAGGTCGATCCCTTATTATAAGGTATAGATACAAATCATGCCTTCACAAATAATGTTACTGAATTTACACCACATTCGTGATTTTTTCAACTCTTTGAACGAGTTTTCACCCAATTTTCACATTTTCCCGGCTGATTGCCGAAAAATCCATAAAATTCGGAATTTTTTCCATTCCCGAGTTGTTGAATCCCGCTATATTAAGCACTGAACCATATCTCAAACAGGAGGGTTTCACCATGGATATGTTGCGAATCGGAGTCATCGGAGCATCCGGCAGAGGGAACATCGCGGATTATGCCCATCTGCCGAAGGAGGGTTTCACCGTAGTCGCCGGAGCGGATATCTATCCGGAGGGGCGTGAGCGCTTTCTCAAGCGGCAGAAGGAAAAGCTCAACAACACTCCGAACGTCTATTCCGACTACCGGGAGATGATCGAAAAGGAGCATCTCGACGGCGTCATCATCACCACTCCCGATTTTCTGCATGAGGAACACGCGGTGTTCGCCCTGGAGCATGACATTCCGGTCTACCTGGAGAAACCGATGGCGATCTCCATCGAAGGATGCGACCGCATTCTGGAGACCGCCTATCGCCACCGCACCAAGCTGGTCATCGGCCACAACATGCGCTACATGGCCTTCACCCGCAAGATGAAAGAGATCATCGACGCCGGGACGATCGGTGAAGTCAAGACCGTCTGGTGCCGCCACTTCATCAGCTACGGCGGCGACGCCTATTTCCGCGACTGGCACGCAGCACGACGCTACTCCAACAGCCTGCTGCTCCAGAAGGGGGCGCACGACATCGACATCATCCACTGGCTGGCGGGCGGCTACACCAACCTGACCGTCGGTTTCGGCAACCTCTCGGTCTACGACAAACTTCCGCGCCGCGCTGCTTCGGAAGCCCGCATCAAGGAGGGAATCTCCTCGGTCTGGACCAACTACCATTGGCCGCCGATGGAGCAGAAGGACATGTATCCGGAAATCGAGGTGGAAGATCTCAACATGATCAACATGCGCCTCGACAACGGCGTGCTCGCCTCCTACCAGCAGTGCCACTACACGCCGGACGGCACGCGGAACTACACCGTCATCGGCACGAAAGGACGGCTGGAAAACTACGGCGACTACACCAGCAGCATTCAGGTGTGGACCCGCCGCAAGGACACCTTCCGGCTGGAGGGTGACATCACCTACCGGATTGAACCTTTCGACGGGCCGCACGGCGGCGCTGATCCGCTGATCGTGCGCAGCTTCCTCGATGCCATCCGGGGGAAATACGATGTCTGGTCTTCGCCGCAGGCGGCGCGCAACAGCGTCGCGGCAGGATGCTGCGGCGCTGAATCGATCCGTTCCGGCGGAATGCCGGTCGCAGTGCCGCCGCTGCCGGAACATTTGAAAAACTTTGACTTTGCACGTGCAGAAGAGGTGAAATAATGCGTGTTCTCATCACCGGCGGTGCCGGATTCATCGGCTCCCATATTGCGGAGTATTTTCAGGGGAAAGCTGACGTGCGGGTGTTCGACAGCCTGCGCAGCGGTTTCCGGAGGAATCTTGACGGACTGGAAGTGGAATTCATCGAGGGTGACATCCGCGACCGGGAGGCGGTCGCGGCGGCGATGCAAGGGGTAGATTACGTCTTCCACCTCGCCGCGATGATCAGCGTGCCGGAGTCGATGAGCCGGATTACCGAATGCATCGACATCAACGACACCGGCATGATCGTCGTGCTGGAAGAGGCGGCGAAAGCGGGCGTGAAGAAGCTCTGCTTCTCCACCTCCGCGGCGATCTACGGCGACAATCCGGTTGTTCCCAAAGTGGAAACGATGTTCCCCGAACCCAAGAGCCCCTACGCGATCACCAAGCTTGACGGCGAATATTACTGCCGGATGTTCACCGAAACCGGCCGCCTCCAGACCGCCTGTCTGCGGTATTTCAACGTCTTCGGCCCCCGGCAGGACCCGAAGAGCGCCTACGCGGCGGCGGTTCCGATCTTTCTGGCGAAGGCGCTGGCCAACGAACCGCTCACCATCTTCGGCGACGGCGAGCAGACCCGCGACTTCATCTACGTCAAGGATATCGTGGCGGCGAACGTCTTCATGGCGACCCACGATTTCACCGGCGTCTACAACGTGGCTTACGGCGGCAAGATCACCATCAACGATCTGGCGAAGGAGATCATCCGCCTCACCGGTTCCCATTCGGAAATTCTTTACCGGCCTGAACGTGCCGGCGACGTGAAGCATTCGATGGCGGCACCGGACAAACTCATGGCAACCGGCTTCAAGCCCGCCTTCAACTTCACGGCGGGCATGGCGGAAACCGTCGCCTGGTACCGCGCCAACGCCAACCGCGGATAATTCACACGTTCCCCGCTCCGGCCGGCTTCTCCGCGCCGGAGTTTTTTTACGACAAATTATTTAAATTTTCCATATATTAAGGATAATAAAATTATTTTTCAATTCGTTATTCTTTCGAAGCGATCCGGATGGACGGATCAACAACAGAGAAAGGAAACGATCATGAAGAACACGATTCAAATTCTGTCGATTCTCGGAGCCACAGCACTCTTCACTCTGCCGGTATCGGCAGGAGGCCCGCCACATCACAATGAGGGAGTCGGACTGGCGACGGACATTGTCCGGCTGGTCAAGACGATCCTCGCCCCGCCGCCGGCGGTGGTGGTGACGCCGCCGGTAGTGACCGCCCCTGCCTCGGTGGTGGTGACGCCGCCGGTAGTGACCGCCCCGGCTCCCGTGGTGGTGACGCCGCCGGTGGTGACCGCCCCGGCTCCCGTGGTGGTGACGCCGCCGGTCTGGACAGCTCCGCCGCCGCGGCATTTTCGTGCCCCGGGCCCGCCGGCTCCTCCGCATGGCCCCCATCGGGGCGGACATGGCGGACGACGCTGAAATCCGTCTCCTGCCGCAACCCGGAGCCTGGAATCAGGAATCCGGGTTTTTTGTATCTTTTCCGGGAAACTGTGCTGGTCATCCTTCGAAAGCGAAACTACATTATACGCAAAATATTTCAGCTGACAGGAGGCCGCCATGCGCAAACCGGAGTATTGTTCCACCTTTCTTCCGCCGGATGTCCACCCGGCACCGGAGTTGTACCGGTCGGGGGATGCATTTGTCATCAGCCGGAACAGCTCCTCAGCCGTGATGGCGGCACACATTGCCGGATTCTCACTCGATGAAAGTCCGGCGTTCCGCTTTCAGGCCGAAGCGGAGGTCGATTCCGCGGCGCCGCCGGAGAGTGTCGGTGTGGTGGCGGACTGGTTCACTGCCGACGGGAAACTCATCGCCCGGGACTATCTCGAACGGGAAATTTCCGGGAAGAAGCGCCGTTTTCACCGTGTTCTTCCGCGTCCGGCGGAAGCGGTCCGGGCGGAACTGCGGATGTTCAGCCGCTGGATGAATCAGCCGGTCCGTTTTTTCCACCCGGCGATGGAGGGGTGTGTCATTCCGCCGCGCACGCTGCGGCTGATTACGACGAAAATCGACCCGCCGCGCCCCTCCACCGAAGAAGCGAATCTCCAACTCGCGGAACAGCTGTTCGACCGTCTGGCGGCGGCGGGAGAGCATCCCGATCTCATTCTTCTACCGGAAAATCTCAATACGCGCAGCACGCCCGGCCTCCCGTGCCGGAAAGCGCAGACGATCCCCGGAGCGTGGAGCGAATTTCTGGCGCCCCAGGCGAAACGTTTCCACTCCTACGTCGTCACCACCCTCGCCGAACGGGAGGGGGACAACCTTTACAACACGGCAATCATTCTCGGCCGGAACGGAGAGCTGGTCGGCAAATACCGCAAAGTTCATCTGACGCTCAGCGAAGCGGAAGCGGGCTTCCTGCCGGGGAATGAGTTCCCGGTGTTTCCGCTGGACTGCGTCCGGGTCGGAATCGCGACCTGCTGGGACAACTGGTTCAGCGAAAGCGTTCGCCACCTCGCGCTCAACGGCGCGGAACTGGTGCTCTTTCCGCTGGCCGGAGACGGCGACGGAACCCACTGGCGGCACATCTGGCCGGCGCGGGCGATGGACAACGGAATCATTCTCGCCGCCTCGATCTCCCAGGGGGAGGCAAAGGAGCCGACCCCGGCGCAGATCCTTCTGCCGGACGGCTCCGTTGCGGCGGAAACGAGGGAAAATCCGGGCTACGCCGCGGCGACGCTCGATCTCAACCGGCGCTGCCTCACCTACTGGCTCTCGGTCGGCCCCGCCTTCGGCGAAGGAGCAAGCCTCTACCGCCTCGAACGACGCGCCTCCCTCTATTGACGAAAGATGTCAGCGGTCTCGGCATTCACGCCACAGGCGGCGGAGCGCCACCGCGTGATTGCAGGTCATGGCGTCGACGCCGAGTGCGGCCATCGCAAGACCGAGTTCATCCGAAGCGACGCCCCACGCAACCACCCGGAACTTCTCCGCGTGCAATGCCGCGACAAACGCCGCATCCGCCTCCGTGGTCGCCTTGAAGCTGATGCCGGTGCAGTGCAGTTTGCGCAGATGCTCCATCACCTGTTCCGCCGAAGGAAACACGCCGAAGCGCTCCTTCAGGTCGATCAGCAGCAGCCGCGGCAGGTCGGGAAAGAGCTCCGCCGCACTTTGGATGGTACTTTCCTCAAACGAGCTCAGTGCCAGAGAGCGGCGGTCGCCGCCCCACTGCTCCAGCACCGTTTTCAGCGGCCGGGCAAGCGGCTGAACTCCCTTTAATTCGATCTGCATATGTTTGCCGGGGCGGAGCACGGCAAGCGCCTCCGAAAGCCGCGGTACCGGGTAGAATTTCCGCAATTCCGCAAGCGATGCCTCTGCGACGGCAAGTTTCGCCCCGGCCACCCGTTCGAGGGTTTCATCGTGGACACAGACAACTTCCCCGTCGGCGGAAAGGCGGATATCCAGTTCAATGCCGTCCGAATCGCGTTCCATGGCGAGCGAAAAGGCGTTCAAGGTGTTTTCCGGGGCGTCATCCGACTCCCCGCGATGCGAAAGGAACAGTGTCATGATACAAACTCCCTGTCTCAGTTTAAATTTTACGTAATCCATTACGATACATGCCCTCTACCCCGAATGCAAACTTTAAATCCATACCGGGGAAAGAAGTAGTCGTCCATATTCTTGCAAAACGTCGAAAAGGCGTGAAAGGTGAGCGGATTGGCGGCCTTGTGCACCTTGCCTCTGGCGTACTTGCCCTGCAGATGGGGCAGTCCGCGCTGGCAGGAATTGACCGGATCGGCCGGATTCGGCCCCATCAGCAGCGACGTCCAGCGCGGTTTATCCGGATAGATGACAGCGATCAGCAGCAGCGTGGCCATCAGAATTGCGATGATCACAATCTCGATGAGGAGTTCAATAAGAGTAAAATACTGCTGTATCATATTGTTCCTCTCCTTCGCCGGAAAAATTCATCGCTTCGATCGACATACATCAACTTGTTATATACTAAGATCTTTCTTGCATTTATCATCAAAGGAAACGTTCATCCTTGCGCACCCCACAGCCATCCCGTTCCCACAGCAGTACCGGCGGAGTGAACAGCCCGTACGGTGTCAGATTCCGATATTCCGGATGGGCGTACTCCCGGAACTCGTTCGCGCCGAAACGCAACGGATGCGGTTCAGACAGGAAGAACGGGCCGAGCGCATTGCGCCGGGAGCCGATCACCTCGATCTCCAACGTGTTTCTGCCGCAGACCGGCCGGCCAAGCTCCAGCTCCCACGGTTCCCAGCCGAGAATGCCCGCCTCCCTGCCGTTGAACCGGATCCGCAACGCGGTCGAGCCGTGCTCCCCCAGCCGCAAACGCAGGCGGCCCGGCTCCATCCGGTTCCAGTCGAATGTGGTTCGATACACCATATTGCCGGCATAGTTCGGGAACCCCAGCCGACACCAATCCCCCGGGGGAAGCGTGTGGCGAAGAGGCTGAAGCAAACCATTCTCCACGCAGAATTCACCAAGCAGATAGAGCGCCTCCAGTCCGGCACTGTCGGAACGGTACTCCTGCGAGAGACACAATCGGTTTTCGCCGCAGTGCAGAAGTTTTGCCGGCACCGGCAGGCGGCGAATCGCGTCGTCGATCCAGAAACCGGCTTCCGGACGATTCTCCAGCGATACGCCGTTGAGCGTAATCCGCCACTCCTCCGGCCGTTCGAGCGCAAGATACAGCTCGCCTTCCGGCAGAGCGGCGACGTTGAACCGGTACTCCAGTTCGAGCGGCGCATGTACGACAGCTTCCTGCCTCCTCGCCCACGGCTGAACCATCCGACCGCCCCGGACCGGGACCTGGAGCGCCCTGCGAACTGCGTCGTCAATCCGCAGGATGAAATCCGGCTCGTGCCGGCTCCCCTCCCCCAGGGTCCACGCGGCCCGGTCGAGCACCAGCACATTCGGTTCATCACGGGAAATCGCCCACTCCCGGGGGGCCAATTCCATCTGGAAATCCGTCCGGAACGGCTCCGGATTTTCCGCTCCGGGGATCTCCTGAAACGAGAAGTGGAATATTCTGCTCTGCAATGCCTTAAAAGATGTCGACCAGCAGTATCCATCCGAAGATTTTTCCATCGGATGACGCAGAATTTTTCCGCTCTCCGGCACCAGTTCATACAGGAAACCGCTCCGGGAGGTGAAGAGTTCCACTGCGACAAACGGCACTTCGCGCCGCCGCTCCACACAGCGGATGCGGTGTTCGTCGGGGACCTCCGATGCAAATCCGGGATTGCAGAGGAAGAGATCCAGCCCCTCCTCCGACTCCCGCAGCTGGTGGAGCAGCCCCGGAACAGGCTCCCCCTCTTTCGTCGTGAAACGCACCCGCCGGACCAGCGGCTCCACCGCTTCGACACCGCGCGGCAGGTCGCGCCAGAACTCCAGAGCCGCCGGATGCGGAACGCCATCCACCCGGCGGGGAGCTTCTCCGGCGGCGCAGACAACTCCGCCGTTTTCGCGGAAGCGGCGCAACAGCGCCAGCGTGGAACTGCGGATCGTCTCCATCTCCGGCAGCAGCACCGCACGATAGACGCCGGAACCGAGCTTCAGCCGCGGCCCCGGCTCCACCTGTCCGAACTGCGCCAGATGCTCCTCATCGCCGTAATCGAAGTCGAGCGCGCGATCGAAGAGGAGGTTGCGCAGATGCGCCAGTTTCCGGTCGAACTCCTGCGCGGCAATTAGATCGCGGTTCAGCAGAATCCATGCCGATTCCACCGGGTGGATCACCAGCAGATCGCGCACTTCGCGACCGTGGCTGAGCACCACGCCGAGCCGGGCGAAATAGTCTTCCAGAAACTTCAGCACGTTGCAGAAGCTGGAATGCGGCGAGAAAGAGGCCGGATAATCGCGCTTCGCCTCCCCCTCCATCGTATAGAACGACAGATGCAGACAGCGACGGTTGACGCCGAGCGCGTACTGCCAGTCGCCCATCGCCTTGTATCCGGCAAAACTCATATCCCAGCCGGTACAGCCGTAGACCTCGCTGATCCGCACCGGCCGGTCGAACTGGCGCGCCGCGCTCGAGAGCTGTTTGCAGGCGTCGTAGAGCTGGCCATATTCGGTCAGCTGATCGATGCCGGGAATCTGCATCCAGGGATAGTGGCGCATCGAAGCGCCGACACAGCGGGTCTGCGAGGAAGGCGTATCCTCCCAGAGCAGGTGGCCGGTGAGCGCGATGCGGTTTGTTTCACACCAGGTGCCGAGCTGTCTGGTAAAGGAATTTACAAACAGCTCCGTCAACAACTGCCAGTAGTGATAGCGGGCCGGCGACTGCGCTCTCTCCGGACAGTCGTAGAAGAGTTCGGGCAGATGCCCGGCAAGATCGTACCCGAAACGTTCCCGGAAAAGTTCCGGGAGGCGCGGGGTCCATGGCGCGTCCGCCGCCCCCGGCCAGGGCAGCGGCACCAGATTGGCGTAGCGCCAGTAGTGCGGCTCATCGGTGAAGATCGCCGGAACCGCACCGCCGAACTCCTCGCCGAGTTCCCGTTTGTACCGCTCGTAGGTCACTTCGATGAACCGCTTCACCGCATCGGGGTTGAGCACGTCCAGATAGGTGTATCCGTTGAACCAGGCGTTGCGCGGCTCCTCTTCGGCGAAGATTTCGAAGCGGGTCTCGCCGGGCCCCGGTTCACCGTGGTGAAGATTGCGGGCGACCGCGCCGTCGAGGCGGGCACTCCAGAATCCGAAACTCACCGGATGCGCCGGCCCGGAGTGGGCGTGCAGATAGAGGATCCACGCCCGGCAGGCCGGGTCGCATGTCACCAGCCCCCCTGCCGCACCGGATGCCCAGCGATCCTCGTCGTAAAGGCAGGGAATCAATCCGTTTTTTTGGGCTTCATCGACGGAGGCACGGATGCAGTCGAACCACTCCCGGCCGAGATAGGGCGTCGCCAGTCCGACCCGGGAGTGCATGAAGAAGCCGCCCAGCCCCATCGCCTTGAATTCCCGGATCTGGCGACGCAGTTTTTCCGGCTCCAGTCTGCCGTTCCAGCTCCAGAACGGCATTCCCCGGTACTCCGCACCGGGGGCGGAAAACAGTTCGATCATCGTCTCGGACACTTTCGCCTCCTTTTTTGAATAATATAGCGAAAAGGCCCAAAAAATCCTTGACTTTTCTTTCAGAAGATAGTACAATTCTTTCAAAGCATTTTTAAAAGGGAGCGATCGATGGCCGCGTTGCAGAACATTCAGTCCCTGCGGGGAGATGCTCTCTGGAAGGGGGGATTTCCGCTGCGGGTGGTACGCTACGATCACCGCCGGAACCGCCGGATGCACCAGCACGATTTTTTCGAACTCGTGCTGGTGACCTCGGGGCACGCCCGGCATGTGACGCCGAACGGCAGCTGCGACCTTTCCGAAGGCGACGTTTTTCTGATCCGGCCCGGCACGGCGCACGCGTATGAGGC
>NZ_DBEXAY010000052.1:0-11398 GCF_048170485.1 Victivallis sp.
TTTTCCTAGGGGATGGCTGTGAAATTTTTTCTGTTGAACGGATTTGGGAAGCCATTTTCGACTGGAAGAAATTTCCATGGCGGATTCTCATAACTTTTTTTCATACAGGAACATTATGACAAATATCGGGAAAAGCCATTAATTTTTTGTTCGGGAAACCTTGCAAAAAAGCAATGTTGCAGTATAGTAACCAAGTTTGAAACAGACCGCAAGCCCTCCTCCGGGGGGATTCCTGATTTCATTATTACGACAACTCTTTTCGGGATGGTCTTTTGTCTTTCGGGGCAGAAGAAGATATAATAATGCAACGAAAACGGGGGCGTATCCCCACGTTTCATGTGACAGGAGAGATGAAGGCAAGATGCATTGGCTGGACTGGATGATTGTAGGGATCCCGCTCGCGGTGATCATCGGCATGGCGTTTTATTCCCAGCGATACGCACGCGGCGTGGTGGATTTCCTCGCGGCCGGGCGTGTCGCCGGCCGATACGTGATCTCGGTGGGCGACCTGGCCGCCGGACTCTCGGTGATCACCCTGGTCGCCGGCAGCGAACAGAACTACCAGACCGGATACGGCATCAGCTTCTGGAACCATATCATCGCTCCCGTAGGCGTGGTGCTCGCGCTGACCGGTTTCTGCACCTACCGATGGCGGCAGACCCGATGCCTCTCCAAGGGGCAGTTCATCGAAATGCGTTACGGCAGCAAATCGTTCCGTGTGGTCACAGCGACCGTCAGCACCATCTCCGAAATGGTCACCAACGCCCTCGGACCGGCCATCGCAACCAACTTCTTCATCTATTATCTCGGCCTGCCGCACAAAATCATGATCTGCGGCATCAATCTTCCCTGCTATGTGATTATCGTGGTAATGTGTCTTACGCTGGCGATGCTGATCATCTGGCCCGCCGGTCGAATTTCCCTGCTGGTGACCGACTGCTTCCAGGGATTGCTCTCCTACCCGATCTTCGTGATGGTCGTCGGCTTCATCCTGCTGAAATTCTCGTGGAACGTCGATATCTCCCCGATTCTGTGGGACCGCGCCCCCGAACAGAGCTTCATGAACCCCTACGATGTGGCGCAGCTGCGTGATTTCAACGTCTTCGCCCTGGTGGTGACGCTGACCAGCTCCATCCTCAACCGCGCCAGCTGGATCGGCAACGACACCACCAACTCCGGCCGCACCCCGCATGAACAGAAGATGGCCGGTATTCTCGGTTCCTGGCGGAACGGGTTCTCGACCATGATGATGCTCCTCGTTGCTGTGCTGGTGTATGTCTTCATGAACAGCGGGAACTTCGCCGCGCACGACAACTCCAACCGGTTCCGGGTGACCAACAACGAACTGCGCCAGCGGCTCTCCGAGCGGGTGCTGGACGAAGTGATCGAAGACCGCGGCCGTTATGCCGAGGTGAAATCCGCCGTGGAGGCGATTCCCGATACGCGCCACGTAATCGGCAAGGACAAACCGCTGTCGCAGCAGGAGAACCTCGACACCCGTTACTTCAAAGTGGTTCGCGAAAAACTGGGAGATACGCCGGAGGCGCGTCATGAATTCCAGCAGTACCGCACGCTCTATCAGCAGATGATGATGCCGATGGTGCTGCGCAACGTCCTGCCGGTCGGCATGCTCGGCCTCTTCTGTCTGCTGATGGTGATGCTGCTCATTTCGACCGATGACTCCCGTATCTTCAACGCGGCGGGCTGCATCGTGCAGGATATGATCCTGCCCTTCATGAAGACCCGGCTCTCCCCGAAAAAACACCTGCTGCTGTTGCGTCTGACCGCCCTCGGCGTCTCCCTCTTCTTCCTGGTGGTGGCGCTCTTCTTCTCGCAGCTGGACTACATCAACATGTTCACGACGATCATGTGCGCGCTGTGGCTGGGCGGCGCGGGGCCGATCATGGTGTTCGGCCTCTACAGCCGGTTCGGCAATCTCGTCGGTGCCTGGTGTGCGATCATCTTCGGTTCCGGCTCTTCGCTGCTCGGACTGATCTTCCAGCGCAACTGGGCCGAAACGATCTATCCCTGGCTGGAACGCAATCACTGGGTTGACCCGATGAACAACCTTCTGATCACGATCAGTGAGCCGTTCGACCCCTGGATCCAGTGGTCGATGGACCCGGTGAAGTTCCCGATCAACTCCTACGAGATCTTCTTCATTTCGATGATTCTGGCGGTCGGCAGCTACATCATCGGCTCGCTTCTGACCTACAAGCCCTACGATCTGGATAAACTGCTGCACCGCGGCAAATACTGCGACAATCCGGAAGAAGCGCTCGCCGAAGAGAAGGTCCGCTGGACTCCGCTTACGATCTTCCGCAAGCTCATCGGCATCACGCCGGAATACACCCGCGGCGACAAGGTGATCGCATGGTCGGTGTTCTGCTATGTGTTCATCTACCAGCTGCTGGGAACCTTTGTGATCGTAGCGATCTGGAACATCTTCTGGCCGTGGCCGAAGAGCTGGTGGAACAACTACTTCTACATCGTCTCCCTGGTGATGCCCGGCATCATCGGTGTAATCTCGACCTTCTGGTTCCTGATCGGCGGCGCCCGTGACACCTTCCGGCTCTTCCGCGACCTGAGCAAACGGGTGGAGAATCCGGACGACAACGGTCAGATTTCGGTGGCCGACAGCAAGACCGAATAAACCGTCTCTTCATAGAATACTCCACAACGGGCTGTTGCAATCCCCTGCAGGGATGCGACAGCCCCTTTTTTGTCATCAGCGGGAATTCCGGGGCGTGAGGGTGCTGGAGGGCCGGTCGCCCTCCAGGCCTCTTCGGTTGGGTGAAGACGGTACCGAGGCGGGAATTTCCGGCTTCTGCGGTGCGCGGTCGGGAGAGAGGCGATATGCTGAACTTCCGTGCGGGAATGTTGGTCGAGGGTGCTGGAGGGCCGGTCGCCCTCCAGACCTCCTCGGATAGCAGAAAACGGTACCGAGGCGGGAATATCCGGCTTCTGCGGTGCGCGGTCGGGATGCGGGGGGATTAGCTGAACTCCGTACGGGAATGGTGCTCGAGGGTGCTGGAGGGCCGGTCGCCCTCCAGACCTCCTCGCCCGTGAGAAGACCATAGTCGGTTGATACTGATCCGCACGCGGCCCTCGCGGGCCTTACTTGTCGGGCTTCGCCCGCCAACTCCTCAATCGCCGGAGAGGCTGCGCTCGACTCCGTTCGACTGCGTCGCAATCGCTCCTTGCTGCTTTGCGTTTCGCAAAGCAGTTCTCTCACATGCGCTCGCGGCGCTTACCGCGCTTGTGCCTGTGAGAAGACCGGGGTCCGGGGAAAATGCAGGCCGCGCTTGTGCCTGTGAGAAAGCCGGGGTCCGGGGAAAATGCAGGCCGCGCTTGGGCACGCGAGAAGGCCGGGTTCCGGAGGAAATGCTGACCGCGCTTGGGCACGCGAGAAGGCCGGGTTCCGGAGGAAATGCTGACCGCGCTTGTGCACGCGAGTAGGCCGGATTGCGGAGGGAATACAGGCCGCGCTTGGGCCCGCGAGAAAGCCGGGTTCCGGAGGAAATGCTGACCGCGCTTGTGCACGCGAGAAGGCCGGGGTATTGCGGAAAATTCCGCTCGCGGCGCTGACCGCTCGTCTACCCCGGTTGCGCGCTCCCTCTTTACCGCCCCACTCCCAGTCGAAGCAGGAACCGGCGCCAGAGATGACGGCGCGGCTTGGCGGTATCGTGCACAAAAATGAAATAGAGCGCCGGAATCACGTAGAGCGTCAGCAGCGAAGCGACCGTAAGCCCTCCGACTACCCCCATGCCGCAGCTCGACCGCAGTTCCGACCCGAGGCCGGTGCCGAACGCCATGGGCAGCATTCCCGCCACCGACGCGATACTGGTCATCACGATCGGCCGGAATTTCGACTGCGTTGCCTGCAGCATCGCCTGATGTGTCGTCACGCCGGAATTCACCAGCATGGCACACTCGTCCATAATCAGAATCGCGTTGTTCACCACGATACCGATCATCATGACGCCGCCGAGCAGCCCCATCATCGACATCGACATGCCGGTCAGCCACAGCGTCGCATACATGCCGAGGAACCCCAGCGGCACCGTGAACATGATCAGGAACGGCCGGGACCACGACTCCATGATTCCCGCAATCAGGAGATAGGTCAGCACCGCCGCGAGCAGAATCACCTGCCCGAATTCCCGCGCCGTCTCATTCATCAGCTCCACACTTCCGCTCATCCGGACGCCATACCCCGGCGGCAGCGCCTCCAGCGCCAGTTTGCCGATCGTATCCGAAACCGGCCCGAGCGCCATGCCGGGCGCGGTGTTCGCGTACAGCCACATCGTCCGCGCCTTGTCGTAGCGGTTGATCACCACCGGACGGGTATCCTCGGTGATTTCGGCGAGCGTCTCCGTACCGAGCGGATTGTTGTCCTTCCGCGCCGGCGCCGCCTGCCGCAGCTGTTCCTCGCCGTACTCCTTCTGATTCTTGACGCGGATGTCGAAGGTCCGCGCTCCCGCCCGGTAATCTCCGACCTCGATGCCGTCGAGCGAACCGAGCAGATATTCGTACAGCTCATTGGCCGACATATCCAGATTCTGCAGTACCGTACGCCGCGGCGTGATGTTGATGTTCGGTTTGCGTTCCCGGCGGCTGGAGTCGACGTCGCGGACGATTCCCAGTGTCGGGAGTTTTTCCATCACCGCCATCTCCGCCTCTTCCAGCACATTCAGATCGTTGCCGTTCATCACACAGCGGATTTCCGCGCCGCTTCCGCCGAAGGTCGCCGGAATCGACAGCGTCACCCGGCAGTTGTCCAGATAAGCGAGCTCCTTGCGCAACTGGGCCTGCAGATCGTAGATCGACTCCTCCCGCTCAAATTTATCCGTCGTGCGCAGTGTGATCTGCCCGATGTAGACGGCCGAAGAGATCTGCCCGCCGCCGCCGTCGGAGTCGCCCACCGTGATCGACATGCCGCGGACAAAGTCGAACTTCTTCAGGTGATCGGCCGCCTCGCGGATCAGCCGATCGGTGGTCTCCAGATTGTAGTTGGTCGGGAACTCGAACTTGACCCGGATCTCCCCCTGGTCGCAGAAGGGCAGGAAGGAAAGTCCCACCTGCGGCACCACCCAGAAAAATACCGCCGCAGAAAGCGCCAGCACCGCCAGGATCAGCGATTTCGGGTGGCGGGCGGTCCATTCGATGCTCCGGTCGAACTTCCGGCAGAGCCAGTCATACCCCCGGTCCCAGGGGGTGAACAGCTTCGCCAGAAAACCGGTCGTCTGCCCCGCTTCCCCACCCTTTTTCTGCTTCAGCAGTACGCAAGAGAGAATCGGAGTCAGCGTGAAACTGATGAAGAGCGACACCAGCGTTGCCACCACCATCACCCCCGCGAACGGCACCATCATCGTACCGATCCGGGTGGTCATCATCATCACCGGCACAAACACCACCACGTTGGTGAGGGCACTCGCCGACACCGCCGCAATCACCTCGTCGGTTCCCCGTTCGGCGGCCACTTTGATCGTCTCACCCCGGTCCAGATGTTTGAAGATGTTCTCAATCACCACGATCGAGTTGGTCACCAGCACGCCGACCGAACAGCCCAGCGACAACAGTGTCATGATGTTGAACGAATAGTTGAAATAGGCCATGGCCGCAAAGGTCACGATCACCGAAATCGGCATCGAAATCATCACGATGAAGGTCGACCTCGGCTCGTGCAGGAAGAGGAAAAGCAGAACCGCCGTCAGAATAATACCGGTCAGAATGCTGCTCCAGGCATCGTCCACCGACGCCTGAATGAAGGCGCCGGAGTCGGTGAACCAGAAGAGCTCCATTCCGGTGGGCAGTTCGCCGTTCCGCACCATCGTGTCGAACCGTTCGCGAATGCCGCGGATCACTTCGACCGCGTTGGCCTCGCCCTTCTTCACAATCCGGAACCGGGCCGCGGGCTTGCCGTTCACATAGGCCTTGCTGCGCACCTCGCGGCTCATGAACTTCACATCCGCCACGTCGCGCAAATAGACCCGCTTGTTCTTGAATTTGCCGATCTCCAGCGCCTTGATCTGTTCGAAGTCCTTGAAGTCTCCGTCGAAGGTGACGTTTTTCTCGCCCTTGTCGAATTGAATGCGCCCCAGCGGCTCACGGACGTTGTTCTCGCGGAGCTTGGTGACGACGTCGTTGATCGTCAGGTTCATCGCGGTCAGCTTCGCCCGGTCGAGCAGCACGTGGATCTGCATTTCGTTCGCGCCGTAGACGCGCACCTCGCCCACCCCCGGCACCGAGGAGAACCGGTCGGCGATCACGTCGTCGGCGTAGTCGTAGAGATCGTCCTGGGTGCGGTCGCCGACCAGGAACGCCTGCACCACAGTGGTCGCGTTGGTGTCGATCTTCCGGATCGTGGGTTCGTCGGCGCCGTCGGGCAGATCGGTCCGGATGCGGTTCAGCGCCTCGCGGATGTCGGTGGCGGCGACGTCGACGTCGGTCCCCATGTTGAATTCCAGCTGGATGCGCGCCTCATCCTCCATCGAGGTGCTGGTGATGTGTTTGATGCCGTCCAGCGACGAGACCGCGTCCTCAATCCGTTTGACGACTTCGACCTCGATCTCCGTCGGGCTGGCGCCTTCGTATTCGCAGCGCACCAGCACCATCGGCACCTCCATGTTCGGCAGCAGGTCGATGCTGATCCGGGGGTAGAGGCTGACGCCGATCATCACCAGAACGATGATGAACGCAGTCATCGCAATCGGGCGGCGGACAGACCATTGACTTAAAAACATGCGACAGTCTCCCCTCCGTTACTTTGCCTTGATTTCACGGAGCAGTGAGCCGTTGTTGACAAACGTCTGTCCGGTGACGACGAAC
Organism: Victivallis sp.; assembly: GCF_048170485.1. Classification (NCBI taxonomy): domain Bacteria; kingdom Pseudomonadati; phylum Lentisphaerota; class Lentisphaeria; order Victivallales; family Victivallaceae; genus Victivallis; species Victivallis sp. Next base: position 6,832 of record NZ_DBEXAY010000052.1, read on the forward strand.
CGTTCCTTCAACAGTTCCGCGGCATTCACCACTTCGCAGTACTTGCCGTCGACAATGCCGCGCACTACGTCGAAGCTCTTCGCCCGGTTGTCCGGACCGATGGCGTAGACGATGTAGCGGTCGTTGGCGCGCAGAAGAAGCGCGTCGGCGGGCAGACCGTACGCCTCCTTCTCCTCCAGGATGATGGAGAGGTCGCACAGCGTGCCGCTGACCAGTTTGATCTCGGGCGGGACCGCCACCTTGAGCTTGAAGGTGCGGCTCTCCGGGTCGATGCTCGGCGCCTTGTAGGTCACGACGGCGCGCCCCTTGTCGACCCCGTCCAGCATGACGAGCACCGGAGTTCGGCCCGCCTGGACAAGATCGTAGTAGACCGCGCTGATGTAGCAGATCACTTCGAGCTGCTTCTGATTCTCCAGCTTGAGGATGTTCTGACCGGCGGTCACGTACTCGTTCTCCTCGACATATTTGTCGGTGATGATGCAGTCGAAGGGAGCTTTCACGATGGAATCGTCCAGATTCTTCTCGGCGATGACGAGATTGCTCTCGGCCTGTTTGAGCTGCGCTTCGGCGTTGGCGATCGCCGCCTGCGCGTTCCGGACGTCGGTCTTCGCCTTCTTGTAGGCGGTCTCGTAGGTTTCGAATTCGGTCTGACTGGTCGCCTTCGACTGCCAGAGGGTAAGGAACCGCTCGTAGTCGAGCGTGGCCTTGCGTTCGGAAATCTTCGCACTCTCCAGCGCGATGCGGGCGCTTTCGAGCTCGGCGTTCTTGACCTTGATCTCATCCTCCCGCATGGTCACCTGATTCTTCAGCACCTGACGGTCGATGCCGAACAGGACGTCATCCTTTTTGCGGACATCGCCCTCGTCGACCTTGAGCAGTTCCAGCGTCCCGCTGATCTTGGCGGAGATGGTCGCGTATTCCACCGGCCAGACGGTTCCCTGCACCGGGATCTGCCGCCGGAACGTCCGCTTCTGAAGCGGTTCAAGCGTCACCCGCGTCTCCCGTTCCACCACCTGCTTTTTCTGCTCTTTTGAACACCCGGCGCCGGCTCCGAACAGAACTCCGGCGGCAGTGAACAACAACAACCATCGAGATACGGGCATGGTCCCCTCCTTGCCGTTTAAAAAAATACAATGATGCCTTACCATCTATACCATATCACAGCGGAAAGAAGTTGCAACACTGCTGACAGAATTCTGACAAAATACTGATTTTGCCATGAAGAAAAGCACTCACAGCGGCAGTTCAAGGTGGAACGCCGCCCCCTCCTCGGGGCGGGAATCCACAAACACCCGGCCGCGATGAAACTGGGCGATCCGCTTGACGATGGCGAGACCGATTCCGCTGCCGTTGTGTTTCTTCCCGGAAGAGGGAACCCGGTAGAAGCGGTTGAAAATCCGTTCCTGATGTTCGGGGGCGATTCCGCAGCCGGAATCGCGGACACAGAAATCCACCGCACGCCCGTCACCGGTCCGGACGGCGGAGACCTCAATCCGCTTCGTTCCGCTGTGAAACACCGCGTTGGAAATGAGATTGTTCAGCGCCTGCTGAAGCAGCAGCGAGTCGGCGAAGATTTCGATGGGGACGCACTCGCCGACCGCAATCTCGATCCCCGCCGCCTCCGCCGCAGGGCGGCAGACCTCGACCGCGCTGCGCACGACCGAGAGCGGCCGGACCGGGAGAAAATCGTTCTCCTCACCGGTTTTCCGCAGCGCATCCAGCGAGGTGAGGGAGAGGAAGTTCTGCAGCAGCGTGTGGAGCCGCTCCGACTGGAGCGACAAGGTCTCGATGCAGCGCGTCCGGTAATCGGGGTGATCGAGCGCGCCGGCGTTGATCGCATCCACCGCGCCGATGATGCCGGTGAGCGGCGTCTTCATCTCGTGGGAGACCGCCGCGATGAATTCGCTGCGGTAGGTCTCGAACCGGCGGATTTCCGTGAGATCGGTCACGGAAACCAGGAAGAAGCGCCCGCCCTCCCGGTTGAAGGAGACGGTGTTGACCAGCAGGATGAACTCCCGGTCGCCGCGCCGCATCGGCAGCTCCGCGGAAGCGACCCCCTCCTCCGCCGCCCGGCGGATCTGATCGCGCAGGTCCTCGGGGCATTCGCGGAGTGTGGATTCCCCCGCCGCTTCCCCCGGGTAGAAGAGTTCCACCGCGGTCCGGTTCCACTGCTCGACCTTCCCGTCGGCGTCGATCAGCAGAATCGCCTCGGTCAGCGCATTCAGAATCGCTTTGCGTTCCGCGGCGTCATCCTGCAGAGAGACGATCTGCTGCCGGAGCCGTTCGGTGAGACTGCGCAGGCAGAGGGCGATCTCGCGGATCAATCCGCGCCGGGGTACGAAAACCGGATATTCCAGCTCGCCGGCGGCAATCCGGGACATGCTGGAAAAGAGACGGTTCAGCGGAGAGCGGATCCAGAAGCAGAAGTACCCGACCAGCGCCGCCACCGAGAGCAGCCCCAGTACGGTCAGAATCAGGATTCCCTGCCGGGTCTGACGCATCAGCAGTGTCATGCTGCTGCACTTTGACGCCATGACCAGAATGTAGTCCTGCGCGCCCACCCGGAACCGGGCGCAGTGATAGACCATGTAGGCGTCCAGCGGCCGGTCGTAGCGGACCAGCACATCCTCGCGCCGGTTCCGCTTGAACATGTTCCGGATCTCCGGCTCGCGGATGTGCTCGGCGAGGTAGGCGGGAACATCCTCGGTCTGCACCACAGTACCCCGCCCGCGGGCGATGATCCGCACAACCACCGGATTGGGACCGTGGCTGTTGAGCAGCCGGTGGATTTTATCGAGCTCATTGGCAGCGATGAGTTCGCGGCAGGCGCGGACGATGAGGGCGTTGTTCCGCCGCGTCTCATTGGCCAGTTCGCGAAAGTAGGCGTTCTGAAAGTTCGCCAGCTGAATGTCCAGAAAAAAGATTGCGAGAATGATGATTCCCCCGATCACCGCGGGAACGGAGAACAGCACATAATCCCGCCGCGCCATCGTCTACTCCCCGGCCATGCGGTAGCCGACGCCGCGGACGGTTTCGATATGGTCCGCCCAGTCGCCGAGCTTCCGGCGGAGGTTGACCATCTGCATGTCGATCGCCCGCGCCGTGACGGAGTAATTGTCCCCCTTGACCGCCCGGATGATCTGGTTGCGGGTGAAGACTCTGCCGGGATTCTCCGCCAGCAGGGCGAGGGTCCGGAATTCGTCGGCGGTCAGCGCGAGCGGATTCCCCTCCAGCCGGGCGCAGTGGGCGTCCAGATCGATCGACAGCGGTCCGAACACGATGGTTCTGGCCGCTGCGGAGCTCCTCCGCTTGCGCAGCTGAACGGCGATCCGGGCGGCGAGAATCTTGCTGCTGTAAGGTTTGGTGACGTAATCATCCGCCCCCATTTCGAGACCGAGGACGATATCGTTCTCCTCGCCCTTGGCCGAGAGCATGATGATGGGGATCTCCGCCAGCGCCGGATTGTTCTTGAGATTCCGGCAGACGGTCAGCCCGTCGATGCCGGGCAGCATGATGTCGAGCAGAATGAGGTCGGGCACGAGCCGGGCGGCCATCTCGAGCCCCTCCCGGCCGTCGGAGGCGCAGAACACCTGAGAGAACCCGTTCATATTGAGGTTCATCTTGGTCATGTCGCAGATCGAAGCGTCGTCTTCGATCATCAGGATTCTGGGATTCATCGCACCTCCTTTTTTTTCAAGATAACCCGGGAAGCGGAATTTGTCAAGCCTCCCGGCGGCCGGTCACGGCTCCTCCGAAATCTCCCACATGCACTGCCACAGGCTTTTCATCAGAATGAACAGCTCTTCGCTTTCGAGAAAAACCGTATAGTTCTCTTTGAGCCCGGAGGCGATCGCCACGGTCCGGTCAAACAGATAGAGTCCGGAGATGTTGTCGCTGATCGCCCGGGGAAAATAGCGGACGTGTCGCAGATTCTTTTCTCCGGGGCGCATATACTCCTCCTCCGGCATCTCCCGCGCCCGGTTGCGGATTGACCAGGACCAGATGCCGCGCCGGATGCGCTGCCGGACATATTCCGCTTCACACTCCGGGGTGGAAAGTTTCAACATCTCGCGGACCGCGCCGAAATAAAAATACTCTTTCGCCTTGACGTTGAGCAGAGCGGAACGGAGTGCCTCGCCCCCTTCGGCCCCCTCATAGTAGTGAACACGCGGACGTTTTTCTCCGCCGCGGTACAGTGCATAAAGATCCGGCAGGACCGCATCGAGCGCCTCCTTCCGCCGGTTTTCAATTTCGGCGAGGCGGGCGGGATCTTCCGGCGAGAAAAGCCGACGACGCCCGGAAACCGTCTCGCACACGAGCTGTTTCTCACGAAGCAGATCGAGCACGTCATAAACCGTCGGATGTTTGAGTTTCGTATACTTGGCGATTTCAATCGCGGAGGCCGATCCCAGTTGCAGCAGTGCCAGGTAGACTTTCGCCTGCCGCCCCTTCAGATCGAGCCGTTCGAGCTGTTCCATCAGATTCATACGTTCTCCATGTCGTAAAAAGTCGACATCTGCTGTTTTCTGTTTTACTCTTGAAAAGCGGGAAACCCGCAGATACTTTA
>NZ_DBEXAY010000053.1:0-2751 GCF_048170485.1 Victivallis sp.
AGCGCGTCGAAGAGATCCCGCAGCGGCATCAGCTCCGGGACGCTGTTCGAACTGTCCCCCCAGTACCAGTAGCTCACCACGCAGTCGTGGTAGACCAGCTCCCACAGCGGAATCCGGTATCGCGGGTTGAGCATGTACTGCCGGATCTGCGGCGGAATCTCTTCGCCGCGGTACTGGGTGGTCATGCGCCGCCCCGCGTCCGGCGCCCGGAGCTGGGAGGGGCTGAGCATCCCCTCGGAGAAGTGAAACGCCGCGGCGGTCGCCTCGCTGCCCACCTCCACGCCGCAGACCAGCCCGATGTCCGCAAGAAAGCGCAGCTGTGTGTTGATGTAGCGCAGGGAATCGGAGCGGGTTGCCGGATGCAGCACGTGATAGCACTCCGAAAGGGTGGAGCCGGCCTGTACGTCGATGAAGCGGGAGTTGTAGCCGACCTTCTCCACATCCGGCGGGACGTTCTCCATCGTGAGCTTCAATGCCGGAATGTCGCAGACCGCATGTTGCGGATACAGTTTGCCGTCCAGCCCGTGCACCTGCCACGCCCGGGCGAGATTCCCGTCGCGGTCGACCCGGACGATTTCCGGCCACTGTTTCGTGTTGACGCTCCGCTTCACCCGGTACGGAATGATCTGGTCGACGCAGGGTTTCGGCAGAACATCCCGGTAGATGTCGTACTTGCCGACCAGACAGCCCCGGCGTTTCAGCTCGGCGCAATCCTCCGGCGTCTCGCCCTCGAAGGAGTTCCAGAGCAGCCGGTCCATCCCGAGTTTCCGGAGGTCGTCGGCGACGCGGCGGACGTTGCGCGGGGTCCGCTCCGGCTCCTCCGGGCGGCCGTAGAGGCGGTTCATGTTGTTGTCATCCCAGAGCCAGAAATCGGCCGCGCCGATCAGCTTCTCCAGCTCCGGCGTGTGGCGGCACTTTTCCTGGAGCGTCACCACCATGCCCTGCGATTCGCGCCAGGCGCGGTATCGGGCCGCCGCCGGAGCGAGCCCTTCGGCGAAGAAATAACGGATCGCCCGCGTGTAGCCCCATTGCCCCTTTTCTCCTTTCCAAATCACCCGGCTGTGGCGCAAGCCGTCGAACGGCGCGTTGTCGAGCTCCGCGTCGGAGCCGCACTCGACGCCGGTGAGGACACAGAGGCCGTCGCGCAGAAAGCCGAACAGAGACATCGACGCCTGATTCCCCGCGTAAAACGCCATCCGCCCGGGGAGGGGGAACTCCAGTTCCGCCGCCGGGACGGCGTAGCCGGTTCCGAAGGGATAGATTCCGACATCCCCTGGTTCCATTTTCCACGCGGGCGGCCAGGCGATCTCCTCCGGCATCGGGCCGTCGCCGTCGAGGCGGAGCTGTACGCCGCCGGACTCCGGCAGTGTGAACGACGCATGCAATGCGAAGCCGCCGCAGTCGAGATCGAGTTCGAGAGAGCCGGTCTCCGCCGTCGCGCGGGTGACCGGATACTCCGACGGGAGGGTTTCGAACTCGCGGTTCTTCTCCTTCCAGCGGAGGAGAAGCGTTCCAGCCTCAGTCAGCCGGAGGGCGAAAGCATCATTTTCAAGCGGGAGCATACGATATGGTTCTCCTTACGAGGGGTTGGTTTCACTTTGCCGCAGGAAAATGCGTGGCCCCTTCCTGCGAAAAATCGGTCGGCTGAATCGAAATCAGCCGGGATTCCAGCTTCTTCCGGATGAAGCCGAATCCCGGGTTTTCGATCTGACGGATCAGCAGTTCCGCGGCGCATTTCCCCAGCTCTTCAAATGGCGGCTTCACCGTCAGCAGTTCGTGCGGCAGAAACGCGGTGAGCGAGGCGTGGTCGAAGCCGGAGAGCCGGATTCCGTCGAGCCGGATTCCCCGCCGGTGCGCGTCGCGGATGAGGTCGCCCGCGCAGACGTCGTTGAGACAGCAGACCGCGTCGGGGCGTTTGCCCGCGTGGCGGAACTGTTCGAAAAAGCGCTCCGTCTCCTCCGGCGAACTCTCCCGGGTGCGGAGGAGTTCCGGCCGCGCCTTCAGGCGGCACCGTTTCAACCCCTCCAGAAATCCCTGTTTGCGTTCGCGGGTGGCGCTGAGGCTGAGTCCGGCATTGCTGTAGAGGGCGAAACGGCGGCACTTCTCCCGGTAGAGGAGGCGGACGATCTTCGCGATGGCGTCGCCGTTTTCAAACGTGAGCAGATTCCCGTCGATTCCCTGCGGCAGGCGGACCAGAAAGAGGGTGGGAATGCCGCTGTGCACCAGAGGCGGGAACGCCTTCTTGTTGTTCCGGTCGGGGTCGGCATAGACCACCATTCCGGCAGGGTTGCGGGCGATGGCGGTGTTGAGAATCCGTTCCTGAGAGGCCGCGTCGCCGCACAGCGGAATGATGGAGCTCAGATAGTTCGCCTCCGCCGCCGCCCGGCTGAACTCCCGGAGTGTGAGGGCGAAAAAGGTGAGGTCGTAGCAGAGGAACACCAGTTCGCGCGAGATCACCCGGCTGTTCCCGGTCACCAGGTTGCCGACGCCGTTGATCGTGCGGATCAGATTCCGCCGGGCGAGTTCCGCCAGGGCGCGGCGGAGCGTCGGCTTGCTGACCTGAAACGATTCGGCCAGCGCCTGTTCCGACGGCAGAAAACTGCCGATCGCCATCCGGCTCACCCGTTTTTCCAGCTCCCCGACCAGAGCGGGGTAGAGACTGCTCCGTGCCATTTGCCATGTTCCTGCGTCGCTGATTCTCTCTGGTACAAGATAGTTCCCCGGCGGGAAAATGCAAGCATGAAATGTAAT
>NZ_DBEXAY010000054.1:0-21028 GCF_048170485.1 Victivallis sp.
AAATTGATCTGTTTACAATATATCTTGAATTTTATTGAAAACAAATTCTTTTTACAACTTATTTTTCAAAAGATTGCGGTTGGAGTTCTTGTAAAAGAAATGCGCATTGCTACAGTATTCTGAAAGCGAAAAATGCGGAAGGAGTACTGAGTTAGAAAATGAAACGATATTCGATTGCATTCACTGCACCGGGCCGGGTGGAGCTGGAGAGCTGTGAGCTGACCGAACCGGAACTGAAGCGGGACGAGGTGTTTCTTGAGACCGAATGTACTCTGGTCAGCCCGGGAACCGAACGGGCGTGCCTGCTCGGGCTCACCGATGGAGAGTTCCCGAAATACCTCGGATACAGTGCAGTGGCAAGAGTCCTGCGCGCCGGCGAAGAAGCCGGCTTTCAAGCGGGAGAGCGGGTTCTGGTCTACCACAGCATACACTCCACCCATCTGGTGAAGCAGGCCCGGGATCTTGTCCGCATTGAGGATGACGCCCTGCCGGCGCATGTGGCGGTTTTTGCCGTCATAGCCTCGATGGGGTTGCAGGGGGTTCGGAAAGCGCGACCGGAATTCGGGGAGTCGCTGGCGGTGATGGGGCTGGGATTGCTGGGGCTTTTTGCGGTTCGATGCGCATATCTTGACGGACTTTTCCCTGTAATCGCGCTCGATTTCAACGAACGGCGGCGAAAGCTCGCATTGGAGTTCGGCGCCGATGCGGTTTTTTCTCCTGACGAGCCGGAACTTTTGGAGAGGATTCGGCATCTCACCAGGGGAAACGGGGTGGATGTGGTGGTCGAAGTGACCGGCAATCCGGAGGCGCTCAACGAAGCGCTCGATTTCACCGCTCCTTACGGGAGGATTACGCTCACTGGATGCTCGCGCACTCCGACGCATGAGATCGATTTCTATCACAAGGTTCACCGCCCCGGGATCAGCATTATCGGTGCGCACAACATGGCGCGGCCGCTTCACGATAATCGCCCCGGATACTGGACGATGCGGGAGGATATGGCCTTGCTGCTGCGGCTGTTTTCCGCCGGCCGGATCCGGACGGAATCTCTGGTGGACAAAGTGGCTTCTCCGGCGGACGCTCCGCTCATCTTCGAGCGCATCGCCCGCGGAGATCCGGAATTGCTCGGCGTTATTTTCGACTGGAAGATTTTTTTGAAGAAATAGGGAGCATCATACATGCGGAAAATCAGAATCGGGCAGATCGGCGTCGGCCACAACCACGCCTCGGAAAAGATGGCCGCGCTGCGCCGCCTCAGCGATTTCTACGAGGTGGTCGGCATCGTCGAGGAGGATGATTCCTGGTGGAGCCGCCGCGGTGGATGGGCGATGTACCAGGGGATCCCGCGCCTCACGGAGGAGGAGCTTTTCAACACGCCCGGACTGGAGGCGGTCGCGGTGGAGACCGACGGCTTCGAACTCTTGGAGACGGCGCGCCGCTGTGTCGACCGGAATCTCTCCATTCACATGGATAAACCCGGCGGCGAGAAGCTCGAACCGTTTTGCGACCTTCTGAATGAGTTCCGCCGCAAACACCTGACGATTCAGCTCGGTTACATGTACCGCAACAATCCGGCGGTTCAGTACTGCCTTGAGGCGGTCCGCAAAGGGTGGCTCGGCGAGATCTTCGAGGTGCACGCGGTGATGAACCGTTACGACGGGCACGACGAGGCCTACCGCCGCTGGCTCGCGCAGTTTCAGGGCGGGGCGGTCTACATCTTCGCCGGGCATCTGATCGATCTGGTGGTGGCGCTGCTGGGTCGTCCGTTGCGGGTGACGCCCTACCTCACGAAGACGCGCGACGACAATCTGTACGACACCGGCGTGGCCGTGCTGGAGTATCCGCGTGCGGTCGCCACGGTGCGGACCGGCGTCACGGAGGTGGACGGCATGAAGCACCGGCGGCTGATCGTCTGCGGCACGAAGGGGTCGATCGAAATCTGTCCGCTGGAACACCCGGCGGACCGTTACCGGCTCGATCCGCTCCATCTGCGACTGACGCTGCTGGAGGGGAACGAGAGCTTCGAGGCCGGCACTCACATTGTGGATGTCGGCGTCATGAACGGGCGGTACGACAACCAGCTGATCGAACTGGCGAAGATCATCCGGAACGAGATGGAGAACCCGTGGCCGTTCCCGCATGAACGGATTGTCCAGGAGGCGCTGCTGCGCGCTTCCGGCTGTCTTTGATCTGCAAAGCGCAAAGAATGTCGTTTTCACGATTGGAAAGAAAGGATCTGTGATGAACTCTCCCAAAACAGTGCTGGTGCTCGGCGCCTCCGGGGCGATGGGGCAGTACCTTCTCCCGCGTCTGGTGGAGCTGGGGTACCGGATTGACGGTGTTTCGCTGGACGAGGTGAAAAATCCGCTGTCGGGGGTTTCGTACCTCCGCGCGAACGCCAAGGATCGGAATGTCTACCGCGAACTGCTTGCGAAGAACTACGACGGCATCGTCGACTTCCTCACCTACAGCACCGCGGAATTGCCGTGGTATCTGCCGCAGGCATTGAACCACACCGATCACTACATCTTTCTCTCGAGCTGCCGGGTGTTCGATGACAAAGAGCACCCGGTCCGGGAGAGTTCGCCGCGGTTGATCGACTCGTCGACCGATGTTCTGCTGCGTAATTCGGACGACTACTGCATCTACAAGGCGCGGGGCGAAAACATCCTGCGCGCCTCCGCCCGGCGGAACTGGACGATCGTCCGCCCCGCCACAACTTATTCCTTCATGCGCTACCAGCTGGTGACGCTGGAGGCGGCGAACAACGTCGGCCGCGCCTTCGCCGGGAAGCGGGTGGTCGTGCCGGAACAGGCGCGGGAGAAGCAGGCGACGCTGAGCTGGGGCGGCGACGTCGCCCGTATGCTTTCTGGACTCCTCTTCCTCGACCGGGCGCTCGGCGACGACTTCAACGTGGCGACCGGGGAGCACCATTCGTGGGAGGAGATTGCCGCCTATTACAAGGACATCTGCAATCTCGACGCGGTCTGGGTGGACAAGGAGGATTATCTTCGCATCCTATCGCCCGACCCGTACATCATGGGGCCGCGCTGGCAGCTCGAATACGCCCGGCTCTTCACCCGGGTGACCGACAACAGCAAGATCCTCGCCGCGGTCGGAATGAAGCAGAGCGAACTCATGCCGCTCTACGAGGGATTGAAGCTGGAGATCGGCCGCTGTCCGAAGGATACCGTCTGGCCGGTCAACACGGCGATGGATGAATACCTTGCCGCGATGGATCGAAACGGCGCAGGGAGGTGAATCATGGCGAAGCAATGGCGTGTCGCGGTCGCGTTCGACACGACGCAGATTTTTCTCAAGGGACACGGCACTCACCTGGCGTTCGTCGGTCTGCCCGGGGTGGAGCATGTCGCGCTGGCGGATCCCAATCACGAGGGGCTTGAGAAACGCATGTGCGAGCTCGGGGCGAAGCGTCATTACGATGATTATCTGGAGATGCTCGACCGGGAACAACCGCAGATCGTCGTGCTCGGTTCCCGGCTGCCGGAGGATCACGATGTTCAGATCCGGGCGGCGGTGGAGCGGGGGATCCACGTGTTCTGCGAGAAGCCGATGACCAGCGATCTCCGCGTCGCCGACGAACTGATCGCTCTTGCAAAGAAGCACAACGCGAAGATCGCTGTCGCCCATCTGGCGCGTCACGCTCTGGTGTTTCAGACGATGAAACGAATGATCGAAGAGGGCGCGATCGGCACCCCGCTCACCTTCTACGGCCGGGGCAAGGAGGATGAGCGCGGCGGCGGCGAGGATATGGTGGTGCTCGGTACTCACATCCTCGATCTGGGCTGTTATCTCTTCGGCGCTCCGGCGTCGGTCAGCGCGGAGATCACGGTCGAGGGGCGGCCGCTCCGCCGGGAGGACCGCTCTGTCACGAAGGAGCCGCTCGGTCCGGTCGCCGGGGACAATGTGTTCGCGCTCTACCGCTTTCCGAACAGCGTCCACGGAATCTTCGAGAGCCGCAAAGGGCTGTTCCGGAAGCAGGTGCGGATGGGCGTTTCGGTGGTCGGTACCGAAGGAATTCTGAGTGTCCGCTATGACAATGACCGGAAACTCCGGCTGAGCCGCACGCCGTATCCGCCGGAGGACGAAGCCGCCTACGAGGAGGTGCCGCTGGTTGAGACGCGGCAGATTCCGGGGGCGGAAGAGCTGCGCGATTTCGGTTACTTCTGGTATTTCCGGGAGAACAACCGGTTTGCCGCGTGGGATCTGATCCGTGCGATCGAGGAGGAGCGGCAGCCGCTGGCGAGCGCGTACGACGCCCGGAAGGTTCTGGAGATGATCAACGGCGCCTATGCGTCGCAGTTGACCGGACGGGTGGTTCCGCTGCCGCTCGCGGAGCGGGAACATCCTCTGGAAAAGCAGGAGAATGTTGCAAAATGATTCTTGATTCCCATGTTCATCTGCCCTCTGCCAATCACGCGAAAGAGGAGGAGGGCGTCTTTATTTCCTATTTCCCCGACTGGCGCTCCGCGGTCGACTACTCCCGCCGGACCGGAATCGATGGAATGATCTTCACCACCTGGGAGGGGGTGTGGGCCGACACGGAGGAGGAGCTGGAATCTGCCAACCGGGAGGCGCTGGCGATTCACGAGTGTGACCGGCGGCTCTACCCTGGGGTGAGCATCCACCCGGCCTTTCCGGAGTGTTCGAAAAAGTGGTTGAAGAGATTCCGGGAGCGGGGTTTGGTCTGGGTGGGGGAGCTGGTCCACTACCGGGCGAACCGGGGGGACTACGACAGTGCGGAGTGGATCCGGCTCTTCGAGCTGGCCGGAGAGTTCGGCATGATCGTTCAGTTGCACTCTTCGCCGAGTGTAATCCGGCTGGCGAAGCGTCTGCCGGAACTGAAGATCGTCAACTCCCACGTTGAAATTCCGTTGCTGAAGGAGCTCGCGGCGTGTCCGGGCGTCATGCTCGACGTCAGCGGGTTTGCCGGCGGACTCCGGTTCAATTCGATGGAGTACGCCTTGCGGGAGATGGGGCCGGACCGGTTGCTTTTCGGTACCGACTTCACGGTGTATGAGCCGGAATCGTTTCTGCTGCGGTCGCGCCACGCGTTTCTCGACCCGGAAATGCGCGGGAAACTCTACTGTGGCAATCTTTTGTCACTGCTCGCTTCGGCAGGGGCGGGGAACCCATTTCAGGAGGATTAGGTCATGTATGCGATGAAAGTGGATGATGCGCAGGCCATGCACTGGACGGAGGTCCCCGACCCGGTGCCGAAGGCGGGGGAAGTTCTGCTGAAGATTCGCGCGGCCGCGCTGAACCGCGCCGATTTGCTCCAGCGGGCGGGCAAGTATCCGCCGCCGCCCGGCTGGCCCGAGTGGATGGGGCTGGAGGTGGCGGGCACCGTCCTTGCCGCCCCCGCCGGGAGCCGCTGGAAGGCGGGCGACGAGGTGTGCGCACTGCTCGGCGGCGGCGGATACGCCGAAAAGATCGCCGTGCCGGAAGGAATGGTCCTGCCGGTTCCGGCGGGGCTGTCGATGGCGGAAGCCGCGTCTCTGCCGGAGGTGTTTGCGACCGCGTATCTGAATCTCTTCTTCGAGGCGAATATGAGGGCAGGGGAGACGGTTTTCGTGCAGGCGGGGGCGAGCGGGCTCGGACTGGCGGCGATTCAGCTGGCGAAATCGTTCGGCGCGAAGGTGATGACCTCGGTCGGTTCGCCGGAGAAAGCCGAGGCGGTCCGCCGCATCGGGGCGGACTGGGTGCTGGAGCGCCATCGAGATGATCCGGTTGCGGCGTTCGAGGCGCACCCGGTGGATATCGCGCTCGACTGCGTCGGCGGCGAGGTGCTCGGGAACTGCATCGAAAAACTCGCGCCCGGCGGCCGCTGGATCCTCATTTCAACCCTCGGCGGGGAGTTCGCCCGGATCAGTCTCCGGCCGATTCTCAAGCGGGGAATCCGGCTGATCGGGAGCACGCTGCGCAGCCGGCCGACGGAGATGAAGGCGCGGATTCTGCACGGGCTCGAAGAGAAGGTCTGGCCGAAATTCGCGTCGAAGGAGATTCGTCCGGTGATCCACGCGGTGCTGCCGGTCGCCCGGGCCGAAGAGGCGCATGCGATTTTGCAGCGCAACGGGAACATCGGCAAAGTGGTGCTGGAGATCGACTGAGATGAGTTCCGGAGCCTCCCGCAGCCGGGCGGCGGAACCGCTCGTTTTCTGCCGGAGATTCTGTTTCTGGCTGATCCTGAGCGGAACCGGGCTCTACTTCTTCGCCAACATCCAGCGGGTGGCGATTCCGGGAGCGATCTTCGATCTGCTGCAGGAGGATCTGCATCTGACCGCGCCGGGCGTCACCGCGCTCGGTTCGGTCTTCATGTATGTCTACGCACTGAATCAGTTGCTGATCGGACTCTTCGTCAGCCGTTACGGCGGGCGGCGGGTGATTCTGCCCGGCGCGTTGCTCTTCTGTCTGGGGTCACTGCTCTTTCCGCTCTCTTCGGGGATCTGGCTCTACGTCAGCCGGGCGCTGACCGGATTCGGGGCGAGTTCGCTCTATCTCGCGCTCATCGACGAAACAATCCGCGCCTGCCGTAAAAACTACGCCATCGTGGTCTCGCTGGTGATCACGGCGGGGTACGCCGGCGGCATCGTCGCCAACGCGCCGTTTGTCGCCGTGGTCCGGGCGGCCGGGTGGCAGCGGACACTGCTCGGTGTCGCCGGGCTGACGATCCTCTGCTGCCTCCTGTTTGCGGCGGTCTCCTCGTTGCGGAAACTGCCGCCGGTGCGGCGCGATGTCCCGTTCCGGTTTTCCCCCTTCTGCCAGGTTCTGGCGGTGGGGAACAACCGGATGGTGTTCCTTTTCAGCGGCCTCAATTTCGGACTTTACTACGTGATCCAGACGGTGATCGGCAAGAAATTTCTGGAGGATTTCTGCGGGTTCTCCTCGCCGGATGCGGCGTGGATCCTCTCGCTGACCGGACTGATTTCGGCGGTCGCGGGAACCCTGCTCGCGCTGCTGAGCCGTCTGGCCGGAAACCGGCGGGCCGTCTTCTGCCGCATCGCGGGGGCGGTCAGCGTTTCGGTGTGCGGGCTCATCACGCTCCTTCTGCTCTGCGATCTCCACAGCGGCTGGATTGCGTTGCTCTTCTGTTTGCTCGCCTCCACCGGGAGCATGTCGTCGATCGCGATTCCGCTGCTGCACGAAACCAATCCGCGCGAACTGGCCGGACCGGCGGTCTGTTTCATGAACTTCAGCTTCTACCTCGCGGTCGCGTTTTTCGGGAATCTCGCCGGCTGGCTGTTGAACACCTTCCCGCCGGAAACGGTCGGCAACACGCTGGTCTATCCGCGAAACTCCTACCTTGCGGTGTTCGCCGTGCTGGCGTTGGCCTCCGTCGCGGTGCTCCTGGGGGCGCTGAACGTGCGGGAGAGGGCCGGGCGGCGGATTTGAGAATCCTGTTTTCCGGGTGTATATTATCCGGATATGATGGAAGATGAAAAACAGCTCCTGCCGGTCGGCGCCGTCCTGCCGGAACTCTTTGCCGCGCTCCGTTCGTCGGGCGGCGCCGTGCTCGCCGCCGCGCCCGGTGCGGGCAAGACCACGCTGGTGCCGGGGGCCTGCCTCGATGAACCGGAGTTCGCTTCCGGCCGCATCCTGCTTTTGGAGCCGCGCCGGGTCGCCGCCCGCGCCGCGGCGCGCCGCATCGCCTCTCTGCTCGGCGAACCGGTCGGCCGCCGGGTCGGCTACATCGTGCGCGGTGACTCCCGGTATACGGCGGAGACCCGGATTCTCGTGGTCACCGAAGGGGTGCTGATCCGGCGGATTCAGGAGGATCCGGCGCTGGAGGACACCGCGCTGGTCATCTTCGACGAATTTCACGAACGCAGTCTCGACGCCGATCTCGGGCTGGCGCTGGTGCTCGATCTGCGCGGCGCGCTCCGGCCGGAGTTGAAGGTGCTGGTGATGTCCGCGACGCTGGAGACGGAAGCGGTCTCCCGACTGCTCGGCGGAGTGCCGGTGATCGAGGCGCCGGGCCGCCAGTTCCCGGTGGAACAGCGCTGGAGCGCCCCCGGAACGCTCGACCGGTTTCATCCGGCCCCCGCCGTCGCCCGCGCCTGCGCCGGACTCTACCGCGAAAAGGCCGGCGACATGCTGGTCTTTCTGCCCGGCATGGCGGAGATCGAAGCGACCCGGGCACTGCTGGAGACGATGCTGCCGGAGGAGGCGCTTCTGCTGCCGCTTCACGGTTCGCTCTCCCCCGCCGAACAGGACCGCGCGCTCCAGCCCGCCCCGCCGGGGCGGCGGAAGGTGGTGCTCGCCACCAACATCGCCGAAAGCAGTCTCACCATCGACGGGGTGACGCTGGTGGTCGATTCCGGATTGGAGCGGAGACTGCGCTATTCGCCCGCGGCGGGCATCTCCTTTCTCGAACTCGGGCGCATTTCGCAGGCGTCCGCCGCCCAGCGCAGCGGCCGGGCGGGGC
The DNA here is from genome assembly GCF_048170485.1 of Victivallis sp. Taxonomy (NCBI): domain Bacteria; kingdom Pseudomonadati; phylum Lentisphaerota; class Lentisphaeria; order Victivallales; family Victivallaceae; genus Victivallis; species Victivallis sp. Next base: position 8,447 of record NZ_DBEXAY010000054.1, read on the forward strand.
GGACCGCGCCCGGAACCGCCCTCCGGCTCTGGAGCGAACTTGAGCACCGCAGTCTGGAAGTGCGGACCCGGCCGGAGATTCTCGATGCCGATCTGGCCGGTTTCGCGCTGGAGCTGGCGGCGTGGGGTGCCGCGCCCGCCGATCTCGCCTGGCTGGACCCGCCGCCGGAGGCGGGATTTGCCGCCGCGCGAAAACTGCTCACCGAACTCGGCGCCCTCGACCGGGAGGGGCAACTTACGTCGCGCGGACGGAAACTTGCCTCTCTGCCGGTCCATCCCCGGCTGGGGATGATGCTGTTGCGCGCCGCCGAACTCGGACTTGCCCCGCTCGGCGCGGAACTTGCCGCACTTCTGGAAGAACGTGACGTTCGCCGGAGCTTTTCCGGCGCCGATTTGCGCGAGCGGGTCGAACGGATGCGCCGCCACCCCGGGGAGTTTCGCAACCAGCTGGTGATCAAGCAACAGCTTCTCTCGCTCCTCCGGGGTAAGGAGGAGCAAATTCCGGTGGAGAAGTGCGGACTTCTCACCGCGTTCGCCTATCCCGGCCGGATCGGCCGCGCCCGCGGCCGCCACAGCACCGGCTATCTGTTGAGCGGCGGCTCCGGCGCCCGGCTGGAGGAGGGGGATGCGCTCTGCCGCAAGGAGTTTCTCGCGGTCGCCCGCCTCGACGGCGCCGCCGGGCGCGAGGCGGTGATCCGGCTGGCGGCGCCGCTCGACGAAGAGGATCTGGAACTGCTGTTCGCCGATGGATTGACCACCCGCGTGACGGTGGAGTTCGATCCGGAGCGGGAACGCGCGGTCGCCCGGGAGGAGCTCCGGTTCGGCGCTCTGCTGCTCAGGAGCACTCCGGTGGAGCCGCCGCCCGGCGTACTGCCCCGCGCGGTGCTCGCTTCGGCGCTCGACCGGAAGCTGGAACTGCCGCCAGTTGAGCAGAAGGCGGCCCGGCGACTGCTGGAGCGGGTCCGCTACGCCGCGAAACAGGAGCCGGAACGCTATCCGGACTGGTCGGAAGAGGCGTTCCGCCGCATTCTGCCGGAGCTTGCCGCGCCCTATTTCCCGGAGGTGCGGAGCTTCTCCGACCTCGCCCGCGCCGATTTTCTCACGGTACTGCGCACGGAGCTCGGCCCGGAACGGTTGCGCGAGCTCGACCGCGATTATCCGGAAAACTTCACCTCTCCTGCCGGAGCCGCCCACAAGATCGACTACTCCGGCGTGGAGCCGACTCTGCCGGTCCGGGTGCAGGAGATGTACGGCGTGCAGGTGCATCCGGTGCTGGGCCGCTCCCGCCGGCCGCTGCGGGTGGAACTGCTCTCGCCCGCCGGGCGGCCGGTTCAGGTCACCACCGATCTGCCCGGATTCTGGCGGGGGAACTGGCCGCTGGTCCGCAAGGAGATGAAGGGGCGCTACCCCAAGCACTTCTGGCCGGAGAACCCCGCGGAGGCGCTCCCCACCACCCGCACCCGGGCGAAGATGGAGCAGGAGAGGCGGTGAAGAGGGGCGGAAGGCTCCTTCGCGTTTGATTTTTTCCTGTTTTTTACCCTTTGGGCGCTTGCAGAGAGCGACATGAAATGCTAACTTTACCGGATATGGGAAATGCAAGCCGGTAACGGCTCCTGCCGCCGCCGGGGGAACATCAAACAGGGAGCAGGGATGAAGATTGCAGTCTGCATCAAGCAGGTGCCGGGAACCACGCAGGTGGAGGTCGACCCGGTCACCGGCACGCTGAAACGGGACGGCGTTGAGTCCAAACTCAATCCGTACGACCTCTACGCGCTGGAAACGGCGCTCCGGCTCAAGGAACAGCTCGGGGCCGAAATCACCGCGCTCACCATGGGGCCGCCGCAGGCGGAGGAGATTCTGCGCGAAGCGTACATGATGGGCGTCGACGACGCGGTGCTGGTTTCCGACCGGAAATTCGCCGGGGCCGACGTGCTCGCCACCAGTTACGCGATCAGTCAGGCGTTGCGGGCGGCCGGTCCGTTCGACCTCATCATCTGCGGCCGCCAGACCACCGACGGGGACACCGCGCAGGTGGGGGCGGAGCTGGCGGAATTTCTCGGAATTCCCCACGTGGCGAACGTCATCCGCATCGAAGGCGCGAACCGGGCGGAGCTCATCCTCCGCTGTGACCTGCCGCTGGAAGAGGTGACGCTGGCTCTGCCGCTGCCCGCCCTCATCTGCGTGGAGAAGAACGTCGGCGAACCGCGGCTGCCCTCCTACCGGCTCAAACTGGCGACCGCCGGGGCGGAGATCCGCCGCCTCTCGCTGGCCGATCTGCCCGACAGCGACGAGAACCACTACGGGCTGAACGGTTCGCCGACGCAGGTGATCCGCATCTTCCCGCCGGAGACCGGGGGGGAGCGCGAAATCTGGGAGGGGAGCGGTCCGGAACTGGCCGGAAAGCTCTACTCGTACCTTGCCGATCACAAATTCCTGCAGCAGCCGAGGTAGTTCAAAATGGCGCGAATCGTTGTAAACATGGCAAACCTCGACCCGGCGCGGGCGAAGGCGATCGTCGAAATCTGTCCGTTCGGCGCAATGGAGTATGTCGACGGCAAGATCATCATCAACGGCAGCTGCCGGATGTGCCGGCTCTGCCTCAAGCGCGATACCGGCGGGGCGATCCGGTTCGAGGACACACCGCGCCCGGTGATCGACAAGTCGAAGTGGAAGGGCATCGCAGTCTACGCCGAACTCTCCGGCGGCGCGCTTCACCCGGTTTCGCTCGAACTGCTCGGCAAGGCGCGGGAACTCGCCGCCAAAGTCGGGCAGGAGGTCTATGCGGTGCTGCCCGGCGCCGCCTGCGACGCGGCCGCGAAACAGCTGGTCGCCTACGGCGCCGACCGCGTGTACGTCTACGAGCATCCGGAGCTGGAGAACTTCCGCATCGAACCCTACAGCGCGGTGATCGAGGATTTCATCGTCAAGGTTCATCCGGCGGTGCTTCTCGCGGGCGGCACTCCGATCGGCCGGACGCTGGCGCCGCGGCTGGCGGCCCGTTTCCGCACCGGACTCACCGCCGACTGCACGGTGCTGGATATCAAGGAGAACACCGATCTCGAACAGATCCGTCCCGCCTTCGGCGGCAACATCATGGCGCACATCAACACCCCCAACCACCGGCCGCAGTTCGCGACGGTGCGCTACAAGATCTTCGCTCTGCCGGAGCCGGTGGAGAATCCCTCCGGCGTGATCGAGCACTGCTCCGTCGAGCCGTCGAAGCTGGTGAGCGACATCCGGGTGGTCGCGGTCGAACCGAAGTCGCCCGAGGTGGGGATCGAGGAGGCCGAAGTGATCGTCGCCGTCGGCCGCGGTGTCAAGAAGCAGGAGGATCTGGAGCTCTTCCGGCGGCTCGCGGCGAAGCTCAACGGCCAGCTCGCCGGAACCCGCTGCCTGGTTGAGAACGGCTGGCTCGACCACCGCTGTCAGATCGGGCTCTCCGGGCGGACGGTCAGTCCGAAGCTGATCCTCTGCTGCGGCATCTCCGGTTCGGTGCAGTTCGTGGCGGGGATGAAGGGGGCGGAAAAGATCATCGCCGTCAACACCGATCCCGCCGCTCCGATTTTCAACGTCGCCCACATCGGAATCGTCGGCGACCTGTACGAAGTTCTGCCGAGACTGGAGACTCTGATTGCCGAGGGAGGCGCGCGCTGAAATGGAATTTACGAAGATCACTCCTGAAATGGTTGCCGAAATCCGCGGTCTCGCCGAAGAGGTGATTCCCGGTCCGGAGATTCACGACGATTTCTGCCACGATGAACTCGCCGGAATCCACTGCCGCCCCGAGGTGCTGGTGCGGGCCCGTTCGACCGAAGAGGTTTCGCGTGTGATGAAATATGCGTATGAGCACCATGTGCCGGTCACGCCCCGGGGGCAGGGCACCGGTCTGGTCGGCGGCTCCGTCGCCCGCTGCGGCGGAATCATGCTCGACCTCTCGAAGATGAACCGGGTGCTCGAAGTGGATGAGGAGAACCTGACGCTGACGCTGGAACCGGGGGTGCTCCTGATGGAGATCGCCGCGCTGGTCGAGCCGATGGGGCTCTTCTACCCGCCGGATCCCGGTGAGAAGTCCGCGACGATCGGCGGCAACATCAGCACCAACGCCGGCGGCATGCGCGCGGTGAAATACGGCGTCACCCGCGACTACGTGCGCGGTCTGGAGGTTGTTCTGCCCGACGGCCGGGTGATCGAACTCGGCGGCAAGGTGGTCAAGAACAGCTCCGGCTACAGTCTGCTCAATCTGATCGTCGGCTCCGAAGGAACGCTCGGAATCGTCACCAAGGCGATTCTGCGTCTTCTGCCTTTGCCGCGCAAGGCGATCAGTCTGCTGGTGCCGTTCCCGGACCTCGCTTCGGCGATCGAAACGGTGCCGCTCATCATCAAATCGAAGGCGATTCCGACCGCGATCGAATTCATGGAGAAATCGGTGATTCTGGCGGCGGAGGAGTTTCTCGGCCGGGCTTATCCGGACAAGAGCGCCGACGCCTATTTATTGCTGACCTTCGACGGGAACAGCCGCGAGGAGATCGAGTCCGCCTATGACGCGGTCGCGAAGACCTGCATCGACAACGGCGCGCTCGACGTGCTCATCTCCAACACGCCCGAGCGGAACGAATCGATCTGGAAGGCGCGCGGCGCCTTCCTCGAGGCGATCAAGAGTTCGACCACCGAAATGGATGAGTGCGACGTGGTGGTGCCGCGCCGCCGGGTGGCGGATTTCATCAAGTTTTCCGCCTCGCTCGAAGAGAAATACGGCGCGCGGATCCGCAGTTTCGGTCACGCCGGCGACGGCAATCTGCATATCTACGTGCTCCGCGACGACCTGCCGGAGGAGAAGTGGAAATCGACTCTGTCGGCGGTCTTCCGCGAACTCTACGACAAGGCGCGCGAATTCGGCGGGCAGGTTTCGGGCGAACACGGCATCGGCTACGTCAAACAGCCCTACCTGGTCGAGTCGCTCGGCGATGACCTCATCGAACTCATGGCCGGAATCAAGAAGGTGTTCGACCCGACCGGGATCCTCAACCCCGGCAAGGTCTGCACCCGCGGCTAGAGGCCGCGTTGTCCGGCGCGGCGGGATTTACCGGAAGACCTGGTTCAGGAGTCCGGCGAACCGCCGCGGCCGGGCGAGATTGTCGATCCATTTGCGGGCGAGGCGCATCCGGAAGAACGGCGAGCGCCCGAAGGTGAAGTCGAGCAGCCGGACCGCCCGGTGCATGTCGGCAAATTCGACCCGTTTCCGGTCGCGGGCGACGGCGAAGGCGGCGGCCATCGCGAAGGCGCACGGCGCGCTGTGCAGCAGATGGCGCAAGCCGGTCACGTAGTCGAAGCGCTGGATCTTCGTCCCGCAGAAGTGCATCGAATCGAGCTTGCCGAAGAAGAACATCTCAAAGACCGCAACCGCTTCCGGGGAGAATTCCGGAACGCGCCCGACGGCGGGGAAGAGCAGCATCGACACCGGCGGGGCCGCCGGATTGAGTTCAGTGAGCGCCCCGACGCCGGAGAAGACGCGCAGATGGCTCAGGGCACGCCGCAGTCGCCGCGAGAGCGCCGCATCCTCAGGGCGGTCGTCGCGCAGATAGCCGCAGAGCAGACTGCGGAATTCGGAGCGGACGAGCGCGTCGCACCGGCCGCGGCCAAGTTCCCGCTCCAGCTCCGGCCGCGCTTTCTCCACGAATGCGGCGAGGTCGGCGGCGAACTCTTCATCTGCATTCTGAATGGCGCCGAACATCTCCTTGCGGTCGTGGAAATCGAGGATTCTGGCGGCGGCGTAGAGCCGCAGTTTGAGCGGCAGTTCCCGGTTGCGGAGCAGTTGCCGGAATCCGGCGTGCACCAGCCGCACCTTTCCCAGCGGCGCCGGGTTGGCGCGGGAGTAGATGCAGTCGTTGATGCCGCGCCGGAGCCCGAGTTGACGGGCGAAACGGAGGATCTCGTCAGTCCGTTCCCCGAGCGGAGTTCCGCCGGGGAGCCCGACCGAGGGGCAGATGAAGCGGAGTTCCGCCGAAAGCCCGCCATCCGCCCACGGCTGGATGTGGAGCGGAAAAATCCGGCAGCTCAGCGGCTTGGCCGCCATGCCGTGCCGCTTGTGAATGGCGCAGAGGCGGCCGTCGGCGAAGACGCACCGCCCGTCGCTCCCCTTGCGCATGACGAATTCGCCGGGGCGGTCGGTCGAGGGGGTGAAACACTCCTCGAACGTCTTCGGAGCACCCGGCACGGCGAGGCGCATGATCGCTTCCGCCTCCTCCTGCGTGGCCTGCACCTCAAAGAGGGTGCAGCAGCCGGTTTCGCAGTTGAGGCAGTGGGCGGTCTGCTCCGGATTGAGAGCGACGGAACGGCCGGTCATGATCAGGGTTTGACGTTCCATTCGCCCCGGGCGTTCTGAATCGGAATGCCGGAGGGCGCGCGTTCGGCCATGCGGGCGGCGAACCGTTCGCCGACGAATTCCGGCGTGCTGTTCTGCCGGCGGGCGATGTTGGTGAAGATGGTAGTGCGGTCGGCATTTTCCGCCTCGACCAGCTTCTTCAGCTCGGCGCTGACTTTGGTGTCATCGGCACGCAGTTCGAGGAAGCCGCGGTTGTTTTCGCCGATCAGCTTCTCCTTGAGGGCCGAATTGAGCGCGGCACGGCGCTCGGCGAACCGCTTGCGACGGAGAGTGCGCTCGTCGTTGGCGGTGCTCTTCTGCGCCGGAGCGGGGGCGGCGATCTCTTCGGCGATCGCCTGATCCACCTTGACGTTCAGATTGACGTCGACGGTGACCTGAACCGGCTTGACGGTGATCTCATTCTGCGTTTTGATCGTGGGGGTGCATCCCGCCGCGGCGGCGAGAACGAACAGGGGGATGGTCCGATAAAATTTCATGTCCTTTTCTCCTTTAGATGATGGATTGCAGCCGTTTGTTTAAATTGAGCAGAAGGTTCAATGGAACCCTCGTATTGATGTTGAGCTGGATTCCCTGAAAATGGGCTTTGACTGTGGGGTCGCGCCGGAGCTCGCCGCTTTCCTCGTCGTAGCCGAAGGGGAGGGGGCCGACGGGCTGGCCATCGAACTGAAGCGAAATCACCAGCTGGTCCGCCTCGGTCTGCAGGTGGAATTTCACCCAGTTGTAGTTGAAGTCGCGGAGCGCTTCCGACGCGAATTCAAGCTGGGTCTGTTTCAGGACCGCGCCGCCGCCGGCGAGCAGTTTATCCGGCTCGGAGACTGCGATGTGGCTCTCGGTGCCCGGACGCGAATAGAGATAACTGCGGTCGAAGAAGATTCCCCGTTTCCGGTCGAACCGCACCGGGAGTTTCCCGAAGACGGTGCCGTCTCCGACCGTTCCGGCGGGGGCGATGCCGAGTTCGAGCAGCATGGTGGCGAGGTTGATGTTTTCGCAGTAGAAGGTGGTGTTCCACACCTGCTGATTGGTGCGGAGCCGGAGTGGTCGCATGTAGAGTTCGCCGCCGCACCAGTGGAATCCGGCGTTTTCGATGGTCACCTGCGAGGTGGATTCAATTTCAAAATGTACCTCAAGATCGGTGATGTTGATCTTGCCTGCCCGGATTTTGGCAATTTTGAGTCTCTGCGCCGGCGGAGTGGTCAGCTTGAAGAGATCGTCGAACCGGAGGTCGAGCGAGAGCCCGGAGAGTTCGAGGTTGGAATCCGGCATCTGGAAGGAACCGTTCCGGAGCATAACCTGCAGACCGGTGGTGAGTTTGCCGTTCTCCAGCCGCACCGCTCCGCCGAGCGAGAGCGAAGCATTGGCCGCGGCGTCGCCGAGCGAGGGAACGTAATCCCCCAGCCGGAGCGGCTTGTCGGGCGTGTAGGTCGGCAGATTGAATTCAAAGAGCATTTCGGGCGTCGTTCCGCTCTTGGGCTCGAAGGTGCCACGGAAGTTGAGCTGCGCCTTCGGCGCGAGCGGTGAACGGCAGGTCCCCGCGAGCAGGAAGTCGCGCCCTCTGAGCTGGATGGTGCTCGAAACCGAACCGATTTTCGAGCGGTCCAGCTGGATGCTCCCCGCGGTCAGTGTACCGGGATTGGTTTCGGTCGGCGGCAGCGGCAGGGTGAAGGCGATCTCCCGCATGGCCAGCTTCTGCGCCGCATTGTCAATGGTGATGCCGCTGCCGGAGAGCAGGAAGAGTCCGCCGGCGCGATAGAGGCGCAGCAGCGGAGCCTTGAGCGTGCATCCGTAGGCTTCGGCGATGATTTTCCCGGTGGTGAGTTCCGCGTCGGCGATACGGATGGCGTCGGCGGAACCGGCGAGCGAAAGTTTCCACTCGATCGGTGCTTCGGCGGCCACGTTGACTCCGGAGGCGGTGAATGCGGGGAAGGGGAGCGAGCCGGACGCAACCGCGCTGACGAGATTGTCCTGCTTGTTCCAGCGCAGACTGAACCGCTGTTCCCCGGTGATCGGCCGTTCAAAACGGAGCGGAAGTGTGGTGTCCTTCGTCAGGTCGAGCGCGATGTGGCTGAACCCGGCAAGTTCGATCTGGTCGCTCGCGATTCCGGCGGAGAGATCGAGGTCGAATTTCAATGTGCCTTCCGGATGGATTCCGGTCAATCCGGTGAGCGCTTCGAGGCGCAGTTTCGTGCGGGTTTTGGCCGTGAGTTTGCCGGTGGTGCGGTCGAAATCGAGCTGCAGATAGAGATTCTGGCCGCGCGGCGAGAGCGTGAGCTGGGCTTCGATCTTGTTCCAGGCGGGATCCTGCGGGGTGATGACCGCTTCAATCGGGATCAGCAGTACGCGCCCTTCATAGTCGAGCCGGAGCCGCATTTCACGGAGCGTGATGCGCCGGATGATGACCTGCCCGGCGGATTTTTCCTCCTGCGGAACGGCGGCCGCTTCCGGCTTCTCTGCCGATTGGGCGAGGGCCTGCTGCAGGCGGTCGAGGCTGACGCCGGAGAGTGCGAATTTGCCGTTGCTCCAGCGCACGCCGATTTCGGCGCCGCTCAGCGTCAGGTTCTCGACGCGGAGCATCTCTTTTCCATCGCGGGGCAGGCGGGGCGCGTAGTCCGCCCGAATTGAATCGACCGAGAGAATGCCGCCTTCGGCATCGGTGAGCCGGAATCCCTCCAGGTCGGCACCGGTGAGGCCGATCCGGCGGATTTTGAGCTCGACCTTCTCCTGGCCGAAGCTGCGGCCAAGCTGCGGAACGAGCCGGGTGGCGAGCCAGTCCGGCAGATACCAGTGCCAGGCGATCAGCCCGGCCGCGGTGCCGGCGAGCAGGAGAAGTACGATAAGAAACAGGAGAATCAGCAGAATTCTCCGGAACAGTCTGGCTTTTTTACCCATAACACTATTTCCCTATGCAGAAACGGCTGAAAATATGATCGAGAATATCCGGCTCCACACTCCGGCCGGTGATGGCGCCGACCAGGCGGCGCGCCTCCCTCAGCTGGGCGGAGGCGATCTCAAAATCGCCGGATTCAACGTTGCGGACCGCTTCCGGAAGCTGTGCAAGCGCCTCCCGGAGCAGGGCCGCGTGGCGGGCGTTGACCGCCACTTCCGGTTCCGCCGGATGCGGGTCGTGCACCGCCGCGGCGGCGAAGGCGTCAAGCAGGGCATCCAATCCGGTGCCGGTTTTCGCCGAGAGCTTCACCACCGGGCCCGGAAGTTCCGGGAGTTCCCGCTCCGGAACGAGGTCGATCTTGTTCCAGACGGCGATTCTCCCGGGGGGCGCGGAGCGTTCCATTTCGGCGAGTTCCTCGTTGAGCTGTTCCGCCGAGGCGTCGAGCAACCAGAAGGTGATGCGGGCCGCGGCGATGGAGCGGCGGCTCCGCTCGACCCCCTCCTGTTCGATCGGGTCGTCGCTCCGGCGCAGTCCGGCGGTGTCGGTGAGCCGCACCGGCAGGCCGCGGAGCACGGTCGAAACTTCGACGGTGTCCCGGGTCGTCCCCGGAATCGCCGTGACGATCGCCCGGTCGTAGCCGACCAGCCGGTTGAGCAGGCTGGACTTCCCGGCATTGGGCCGCCCGGCGAGGACCAGACTGACGCCGTCGCGGAGCGTCGCGCCGAGCTCGCGGGTTTCCAGCAACGCCTGGAGTTCGGCGGCGACGGCGTTGATCTTCGCCGCGACATCCGGATCCCACGCCAGCTCCTCTTCCGGGAAATCGAGGTGGGATTCACACTCCGCCCGGAGTTCGTTCAGTTTCTCCCAGACCGCGTCGAGGCGATGGCTGAGCGAGCCGGCCAGCTGGCGTTCGGCGACGTTCAACGCCTGCTCGCTGCCGGCGCCGATCACATCGGCGACCGCTTCGGCCTGAACGAGATCCATCTTGCCGTTGACGAAGGCGCGGAAGGTGAACTCCCCCGGCTCCGCCATCCGGCAGCCGGAGGCGAGCAGCAGCCGGAGCAGTGCATCCGCCACGGCTGCTCCGCCGTGGCAGTGAAGCTCCACCACATCGTCACCGGTGTAGCTGGCGGGGGCCTTCATGTAGACGGCGAGCGCGCTGTCGCTGCCGGCGCGGCCGAGTAGCATCTTCCTGGCATTTGCCGCGGAGAGCGGCGTCTTGCCGTGCCACACCCGGTTGCCGATGGCGAGGGCGTCGGGGCCGGAGATGCGGAGGATGGAAATCGCTCCGCCGATTCCGGTCGCGGGCGCCGCGATGTTGTCACTGGTATTCATCATGTCATACAATAGCACCAAAGGGGTGCAAATACCAGTGTCGGAGCCGCTTTTTCCGCGACTTGACAAGGAAAAAAGGACAGGTTATATTACCATTGGAAATGGGGCGGCGGAACTCTTTTTCCGCCGGCGGAGAGTTCAGCAAGCGTGAAAGGAGCAAAATCATGGGATTGGTGAAGATTACCGGTGCGCGGGTCCTGATGCGTCGAATCGTGACGCTGGTGGTTCTGGTGATTCTGGCGATCGGAGCATGGTGGTGCTGGCAGAATCGCGACTGGCTGATCTACAAGGCGCAACGTCAGTACGACCGGCAGGCCTACGGGCTGAACTGGAAGACCGACATCAGCACCGCCGGCGACAAGGCGCGCCGCGAGAAGAAGCAGATCATGATCGCCTTTCTCAAAGAGGGTCATGCGGACAGCGACCGGCTCAAGAGATCGATCTTTCCTGATCCCGGCTTCAAGGTTGTGGAAAACAACTACGTGCTGCTGCTGGTGGACTATCCGCAGGATACCTCGAAGATGTCGGCGCGCGAGAAGGCGTTCTGCGATGAGTTGATCAAGCGCTATGCGGTGGACCGGTTTGCCGTCTTTCTGGTGGCGGAGCCGAAGGAGGGGGGGCAGCAGGAGCTGCGCCGTTTCACCTATGCCGGAGAGCGTCCGCGGACACTGCTGGACAAGCTGGCCGGCGGCCGTTTCATCGCGAAGGAGGCGGTGGACAGCACGCCGCAGATGAAGAGCCTCGACGTGCCGGACGTCTCGAAATTGAAGGAGCTGGTTCCGGGGGAAGGCACCATCACGGTCGGGGAGGATCCCGCCGCGGCACCGGAGAAAAAGCCGGGCACCATCACGGTCGGGGAGGAGCCGGCCGCGCAGTAGCTCTCACAATTTGAATGATTTTTCTGAGCGACGGCTTTCGGAATGAGTTCCGGAGGCCGTCGGTGTTTTTCGCTGCAGTTATTTTTCCGGAATGTGGATGAGGCTGGAGAAGCGGTGGAGGAATCGGCGGGTTCGCCAGACGCTGAGATCGGGGATTCCGGTGAGCCGTTTGTACAGAAACAGCAACGGGTAGAGGAAAATCTCCTCCGGATATTTCAGCAGGTAACCGGTCAGCTTGCGGAATCGACGGGGGGAGTTCCCGTTGCCGGTCAGCAGCATCAAAAAGAGGCGGAACCGCATCGGTTTGAGTCCGGCATGCCGGGAGCAGGGCAGAGCGCATTGCCCTTTTGTTTCCGCGAGGGCGGTTTCCGCCATGGCCAGATGGGTTTCGAATCGGGTGAAATACAGATTTCTCCTCCGGAATTCTGCATCGGACAACGTGGCCTGACCGGAACGGATTCTCCAGAAAGAGAGTATTTCCGGCAGGTAGACCACGTTGGAGAAGAGTCCCGCTTTCATGTCCCACAAAAAGTCTCCCATCGGGCCGAAGTTGCAGGGGAAATTACCGGTCTCTCTGAGCAGAGAACTGCGGAAGAGGACCTGGGTGATGGAGGGATAAACGGTATCTCCGGCCAGAGCGCGGAGGCCGTCGTATGGAGCCATGCGCAGATGCAGCCGGTCCTCCGGATAATCGATGAAAAGAGAGGTGTGGGAGGCGTCAGCGGCGACCTCCTTTCCGGATTCGTCGATGAAGCCCAACGCGGAGTGGCAGAGGGAACATTGCGGAAACCGTTCCAGCGCATCGACCATTTTTTCCAGACAGTCATCGGTCATGGAGTCGTCGCTGGTGGCGATGTAGACATATTCGCCCCGGATCTGTTCCAGACAGAAGTTCCAGCTCTGATAGAGGCCGGGAGGAACCTGCCATGCGCGGATGCGTGGATCGCGGTCGGCGAATTGTTTCAGAAACTCCCAGGAGCCGTCGGAGGAGAAACTGTCGGCGATGATGAGTTCCCAGTCGGAAAGGGTCTGCGACAGAATGGAGCGCATCCGCTCTTCCAGAAAGGGAAAGGTGTTCAGATTGGGCAGCAGAATGGATACTTT
>NZ_DBEXAY010000055.1:0-4481 GCF_048170485.1 Victivallis sp.
AAGTATTGTATATTTTTTACCATAGACGGGGAGGGAAACCGGTAGAATCGTCGAAAATCACTTCCCACGCAGAAAACGTTTCGTGCACGAGTGAGAAGGCATTGCCGAAGAGGCCGACCTGAGAGGATCAGAAGCAAAAAAAACTCCCCGCAGAGTGCGGGGAGAGAAATCGAACTGTTTGGTGTGCAACGGGAAGAAGCCTCTCGCCCGCTGTTGAAACAGGGGAGAAGAGGTTCTTCCGCCCGAAGAGCGTGGCCGCGCCGGAATTATTCCGCCACGACGAATTCGGCCTTTTCGCCGCCGACGCTCAGAATGAAACGCCCGGGTTCAAACACCTTCTTGCCGGTCGGATCAATGTAGGCCAGATCGTGCATCCGGTCGAGTTGCAACGTGAGACGACGCTCTTCGCCGGGAGCCAGATCGACCTGCTCGAAGGCGATCAGACGGCGGATCGGCTGGGTCAGTTTCGCTTCCGGGTCGGAGAGGTACCAGAAGACGGTCTCCCGGCCGGCGCGTTTCCCCGTGTTGCGGAGCGTCACCTGCGCCGTGAGATCTTCGACGGAAATTTCCAGGTCGCTGTACTCGTAGCTTGTGTAGCTCAAGCCGTAGCCGAAGGGATACATCGGGCTGTCGTCGAGGTCGAAGTAGCGGCCGCCCCATTCCGCCTTTTCATCGCGGGCGCGGGGATGGTGGTTGTAGTAAATCGGAATCTGCCCGACACTGCGCGGAAAGGTGATGGCCAGACGGCCGCTGGGATTGTACGCACCGGTGAGAATGTCGCAACATCCTGCCGCCGCCCCGTGACCGCACTCCCAGATGTGCAGAATCGCATCCGCCAGCGGTTCGAGTTCGGGGTAGAGGATCGGGCGGCCGCTCGAAACCAGCAGCACCACCGGACGGCCGACCGCGGCGATCTTGCGCAGCAGTTCGAGCTGTTTTCCGGGCAGGGCGATGTTGGTGTAACTGCGGTTTTCTCCGGTACGGCCGGCACCTTCTCCGATAGCGACGATCACCAGATCCGACTTTTCGGCCGCCGCAACCGCTTCGGCGAAATGTTCCGTGGAATCACTCGTGTAATCGCAACCCGGAGCGTAATGGATTTCGCTCTTCGGGAAGAAGGAGGGCAGAACTTCCTGAAGAGTGGGTATCGTCTTGGGATCAATGATTGCCGGCCAGGCTCCGGCGGAGGCCTCCCGGTCGGTGGCGACAGGACCGATCAGTGCGATGCTCCGGAGCGTATCCGGGTTCAGCGGGAGTGTGTTCTTTTCATTCTTCAGAAGCACCATCGAAGCACGTGCGGCGGCCCGGGACAGTTCGAGCGCTTCCGGCTGGAGCGAGACGGTTCCCGGATCGACCTCTTCATGATATGGGTGTTCAAAGAGGCCTTTTGCAAATTTGATTCGCAGAACCCGGCGGACCGCTTCGTCGACGACTTCAATCTTCAGACGGCCGGACTCGATGAGTGCCGGAATGTTCCGGTAGGCGGAGCTGTTCATCTCCATATCGTTTCCGGCGGAGAGGGCGGCACGGCACATTTCCGCCGGGTTGGTGGTGTATCCCTGATGGGCCAGCTGAACTACGCCATCCCAGTCCGAAACCACGAAGCCGCGGAAATGCCAGCGGTCGCGAAGGACTTCGGTCAGGGTATAGTGATTGGCCACCGCCGGAGTTCCGGTGATGTCGTTGAAGGAGCTCATCAACGTCATTGCACCGGCTTCCACCGCCGCCTGGAACGGCGGCAGATAGGTTTCGTGGAGCGTCCGGCTGGAGATGTCGGTGTAGGCGTAGTCGTGCCCCGCTTCACTGGCGGCGTAGCCGACGAAATGTTTGAGACAGGCGGCCACGGTTCCAGGCTGAGACGGGTCTTCGCCCTGATAGCCGCGCACTGCCGCCGCGCCGAAGATGCCTGCGGCGAGCGGGTCCTCTCCGTACCCCTCCATGACCCGGCCCCAGCGGGGATCGTGCGGAACGTCGAGCATCGGGGAAAAGGTCCAGTCCACCCCTTCGGCGTAGGATTCGCGTGCCGCGACCCGGCAGCCGGCTTCAACGATGTCGGGATTCCACGAACACGCCTGTGCCAGCGGGATCGGGAAGGCGGTGCGCCAGCCGTGGATCACATCGAATCCCCAGATGATCGGGATTCCGAGCCGGGTCTCTTCGACGGCGAGGCGCTGAAAGGCGTTGCGGTTTCTGGTGCCGCCGAAATAACTGAGCACTGAACCGATGGTGGGGCGGAAGCTGTGACCGCTGCCGAGATTGTTCGGATTGCTGTCGGCTCCGACGGTGATCTGCATGAGTTGATCGACCTTTTCGTCGAGCGTCATGCGCTTGAGCAGGTCATCGACGCGCTGCTCAATCGGCAGCGCGGGATTGCGGTAGGGGAATTCATATTCCGGCATAATCAGGGATACTCCATTTTCTGCGTTGTTATTTTCTGGGAAAAAGATCCCGTGCAAAATGTACTTCGAAAAGATGTTTTTTCAAGATTTTTCTGCGGAGAAAAGGATCTTTTTGCAAAATTTGCATACGCGAAGCTCCGCCGGAATGAATCACTCGAGAGAGTACTCCAGATTGTCCAGCCAGACGACGGCGTCCCGATCGCCTTGCGGCAGATGAAACTGCAACCGCAGTATCTTTTCCGAAAGCGCCGGATAAACGGTTCAGCTCCGGTCACTGACCGGACTGCTTTTTCCGCAGAAAATAGGCCGGAGCACAGCTCCAGGCGTGGCAGGCGCTGTTGATGCGCGGATCGTTGCCGTAAGGGGTCAGACGCGGGTTGTCCGGCACGAACACCTCCGGGAAGACGTTCATTCCGGCCTGAATCATCTTGCCCCAGTAGTTTCGCAGATGGCGGCGCAGTTTTTCCGGTTCTCCGGCGAGGTCGTAGGCCGCCAGAAGATGGTGGTGCAGATAGGGGGTGACCGGGGAGATCGCTTCCGGAGTCTCCTCCAGGCGGGCGAGGAGCTCTTTCGCCTCATCGCCGGTCACGGTTTCCGCCAGAACCATCCAGATCTGGCTCGCCCAGGAGATCTCCCGTTTCGGGCCGCTGACGAACAGTTTTTTCCCCGGATCGAACGTGTGGGCGCGCAGGGCGGAAACGAGTTCCGCAACCTCCCGCTCGAACGCCTTTCGATCGGAATGCTGCCCGAGAATCGCCGCAATTGCGGCGAGTTTGCGCAGACTGAAAAGATAGGTTCCCGCTCCGGCAACGGTGCGGTCGAAATTGCACCAGTCAATGAAGGTTTTGGGGATGCCGCCGCCGGAAAAAGTGTTCCGGCAGTCGGCTCGGAAGAGGTCGAACTGTTTCTTTGCCAGAGGGTACATCTCTTCCAACAGCTTCCGGTTCCCGGTCTCCTGATAGTGAAGGAGAAGGAGGTCCGAGAAGAGGAAAGAGTAATCCGAGAGGACACAGCGGCAGCCGTACGGGGACGGTTTGTCGAAGATGCAGGCAGGAATCTGACCATTCGCGTGAGGGAAGGCGGCCAGCAGATAGATGCACCGTTCGAAGAGGTCGAAGTTGCGGAAGGTTACCGCGTTGACCTGCGCTTCGAGCCGCAGGTCGCCCAGCCAGAGCCGGCGGTCGCGTTTCGGCCCGTCCAGCACGACCTCCTGCATGCAGTTGCGGAGGGTGCGCTGGGCGGCACGGTCGAGCTGAATTTCATCGGCGTCGAACTGTTCCTGCGGCGGCAGCAGGTCGCGGACTGCGGATTGTGCCGTGAAATAAATCTCTTCGACGCAGAGTTTTCCGGGGGTGGCGATCACCTCAAAATAGAGATACCGCATCGCGTAGACGCGGGGGAGTTTGTACAACTGGGGCATATCATCCAGCGTGACGATCTCCTCCTGAATCCAGGCGCGGGAGAGAGAACCCTGATAGCGCCGGTTCCGTTCGCCGATTTCGACCGGACTTTCTGCAAAGATGAGCTTGAGCCGGACGGGGGAGTCGTTGAAGTTCTCCGAGGAGCGCAACCGCAGGCTGAGCCGCCCGACGAACTCCTCGCCGAAGTCCAGAATAAACCGTTCTCCGTTCCGGAAGGGGCGCTTGAGAAACTCTGACGGACGGGAGACGGTCCGCATTTGCCACCCCTGCCACGCCGCGTCGTCGTGGACGCATTTCACCACAGCAACCGGGCGGACGCGCCAGTGCTTCAGGGCAGAATTCCGTTGTTTTGCACAGGTGAGAAAAAACGAATTTTCCATAGGAAAGAGCCTCATATGTGTCATCAGTTCTCGGAAATGACGGGGAGCGCCGGGGGAATACCATAGCATCGTTTCCGGAAGTTTCAAGGCCGGGCCCCGCTGGATATCGGAGGAAATCGCCCGGAACTGCGCGCTTTTCTTGCCAAGCGGCAACCGGGAGCAGAATCTGCCCGCCGGCGGGCGTTTCCATACGGGGAAGGGGCGGGTGCTCGCTTCCACGGAAGATCGACTGAAGCGAAGGAGTGGATCCGTTTTTTCGCAGAGAAAACGAAATGGAATCA
>NZ_DBEXAY010000056.1:0-7153 GCF_048170485.1 Victivallis sp.
AGAGAATGAGCATGAACAACAGTTATCTGGCCCGAGCCAAAAAGATGATTCCCGATCCGCAGATTCTGTCGGTTGTCGCCGCGAAACGCGCCAAGCAGCTTGCGTTCGGCGCGCGGCCGATGATCAAATGCGATTCCGAAAATCTGCTTGATGTGGCATTGCTCGAAATTGCCGAAGGGCTGCTGAGCTATGAATTCGGCACCCCGGGGGAGACTCCTTCCGGACTGCCTCCAATGCCGGAAAATCCGGAAGAGGCTCCGGCGGCGGAGGAGAAAACGGAACCGGATGCGCAGTGACTGGCTTTCCCCCCCGACGGGAAAATACGCTCTGCCGTCAGCCGGCCCGTGGAATGATTTTCACGGGCCTTTTGTCCAGAAAAATCTTGTGTGTGGAGTAGAATAGGATATGAATAAGCCGGTTGTCGCTGTCATCATGGGCAGCAAAAGCGATCTGCCGATCCTGCAGAATGCATTCAAAGTTTTCGATCATTTCGGCGTTGGATTTACGGCGCGGGTTCTTTCCGCGCACCGGACGCCCTGCGAGGCGGCGGAGTTTGCCTCGGGATTGGAAAAAAATGGTTACAAAGTGGTGATCTGCGCCGCGGGGATGGCGGCTCATCTCGGCGGCGTGGTTGCGGCCCATACGACACTTCCGGTCATCGGCCTGCCGGTGGCGAGCGAACCGTTCAACGGCCTTGATGCGCTGTTTTCGATTGTCCAGATGCCTCCGGGGATCCCGGTCGCGGCAGTAACCGCGGGGAAGGCGGGCGGCAAGAATGCGGCGCTTTACGCGGTCTCGATTCTTGCGCTCAGCGATTCCGGACTGGCTGCCCGGCTTCGGGAGTACCGGGCCGAACAGCGCGAAATGGTCCTCAACGCCGATGCGGAGTTGCAGGAGGAGCTCAAGGAGCGTTAATCCCCGCAGGGAACGAAAGAGAGGCGCGGCATGAATCTTCATGTATTCATCGGCATGGTGGTGCAGTTCTTTTTTCTGCTGACGCCTTTTTTTGTTCTATCGCTTTTTGTTTCTCTGACCGCCGGAATGACACTGAAAGAACAGCGGAAACTGGCGGTTCGCACCACGCTGGCGATTCTGATCATCGTGGTGATTCTCTATCTGCTCGGCGACCGGATCTTCGGCTATCTCGGCATCACGCTGGATGCGTTCCGGATCGGCGCCGGGCTGGTGCTGCTGCTGAGCGGCATCGAAGTGGTGCGTTCCTCCGGGACGCCATCCGGCACCCGTCAATGCGATGATGACGGGGATGTCGCGGTGGTCCCGCTGGCGATTCCCTACACGGTCGGTCCCGGTACGATCGGTACGCTGCTGACCATGGGGGCGTCGGCGGAATCCACTGCAATCCGGCTCTCTCACCTTGCCGGAATTTTGATCGCTGTATTCATGATGGGCGGCCTGCTCTATTTTTCGGCGACGCTTGAACGGCTGCTGAAAAAGAAGGGGCTGAACATCTTGAGCAAACTGACCGGCCTGTTCCTCGCCGCGCTTGCCTCGCAACTGATCTTTACTGGAATCCGTAACATGCTGTTCGGCTGAGTTGCAACACTCTCAGAGCACCGGAAGCAGCCAGCAGAGTGCGGCGGCCGCGACGGCGAGCAGCAGAAACACAATCTGGAAAAAACGGACTCCTTTGCTGACCCCCGGTTTGCGGAAGAGATCCACCAGATCCTCCTTGATGAGGCCGGCGCGGGGCAGGGGAGGTGCGAAGGTGAAGACCTTGCCCATCTTTCTGGAGAGCCGCATCGGGCGGTTGACCGCGCAGGCATTGGCTTCCAGAAAACGCGAAATGTTGCGGCGGTACAGCTTGACCAGCGAGATCACCACCATCGGACCGCCGAAGACCAGAATGATGCCGAACAGTATCGTCAGTACATTGAGTACGGAAATGTTCTGGAGCGACTTGATGATGAAGGCGACGGCGCTGCCGATTGCCGCGATTCCGATGCCTCCGCCCATGAGCATCATGGAACCGCTCACCGCCGGAGTCTGCGGTTTGGGGGCCGCGACCGGCGGAGGAATGATTGCGCCGGTGGTGATGTTTTTCTCGAGCGTCTTCTGCACTTCCGTGCTCTTGGTGCTGAAAAAGCGGTCGGCCTGTCTGGCGATGAATTCCCCGAAGCGGAAAAACGGCATTTTGAGCGCTTCGCTGATCGAAACCGGTTGCTGAATGAGGTCGATGATGCGGGCATCCCAGACGGAACCGTCCGCGGCGAAGAAAATGCCGTGCTTGCCGATGAAGAGGTTGCGGATGTTGCCGGAGGTGACGGCGACGGCAAGAGTCATTGTTTTGAGGTTTCCCGTCTTGCCGGTGGTCGCTTCGATGTAAAGGACACAGATATCGCTCATCGTGGCGATCCGTTTGTGTTCGGCGAGATTCCGGATGGGGGTTGCGAAGGTGTAGTGCCGCCCGTCCATGACCAGCTTGCCGGTTTGAAGCATCGAGCTTCCACGGGGATTGAAGAGTTCGCTCAGGGAGACATAGTTGTTGAGAAATTCGAGCAGATACTGCTGATACAGTGTCAATTTGAGCAGACTGTGATAGGCGGTAAGTTCGGTCGCAACCGTGAGATCTTCCTCGATGCGGCGGCGGAGCTCTTCCAGACTGCCGTCGGCGAGCCACTGTTTCAGAGTGGCGGTTTCAACCGCTTCGAACGCCTTGTCCGGCTCGGAGTTCTTCCATTCCCGGTAGGCCGCCAGCGAGGCGCTCAGACGGTGCCACATTGCTTCGCTGAGCTTGTTGCCGGAAAGAAATTCCGCCATGGCCGGATGCGCGGCAAACGTGCGGAGCTCCGTCTCATACAGAGGATTCAGCGGCGCGGAGAAATCCAGAATCCGGTCCGGCCGCGGCGTGGCGACCGGAAGTTTTTCGAGCAGGTCGCGCACCGAAGCGGCGGGCGAGGCATCGCCGGTTTCATCATTGGCCGGGACCGGCCGGGAGAGTTCCGGTAGAAACTCCAGTGCGGCGCAATGGAGAAAGTAACGGTCGATGGGGTCTTGAAGTTTCTCCACCATGGCGGAGAAGTTCGCCGTTTCTTCCGCGTAAGGGCGCAAAAGTTCCGGCTGATTGGCAGGCGCTTCATACCAGGCGATGTATTTTTCCGCCCCGGCGCAGAACGAGTCGAGGATTTCCCGGTTGATCCCCTCTTCTCCGGTCAGATCCTTGCAGCTGCCGGTGATTTTCATGATATGGCCGACAATCTCCGCCAGGTGCGGATCCTCCGGAACTCCGGCGATATCGCGGCAGTCGCCGGTAAAGCAGCCGGGAGTGATTACGCCGTCTCCATTGCAGCAGGCGTTGCTGAGAATGCCGTCATCATCCCGAATCTGCGCGAGGTTGAGGGTAGGGGAGTCTGGAATGCCGAGGTTGCGGAGCACCACGTTGGCGGCGGCGCGCAGAGCCGCTCCCTCCGGGGTGGAAACATTGATGGAATCGATGCAAAGATCGGGGGAACCCAGTGCCGGTGTCGAGCCCGGCCGGATGTTGGCGAGGAACCAGGCAACGGCCCGTTTTACTTCGTCCGCGCGGATGACACCGTTGTGATCGTCATCGATGAAGTCGAGGAACTGGCGGTCGGTGCGCAATGCATCGATGGCGATTCCGGTGACGGCCCAGAGGGCTTCATCCAGCTCCAGAACGCAGGCCAGATCGTCGATGTTGCGCAATGCCAGCTGCGGGGCTCCGCCAATCCGACGGAACATCATATCGGAAGTTTCACTGGTGGATGTGGTCATTTTTCTGAACTGCCTGCTGTAAGCGTTGCCTGTTGTCTCCCAAACAAAATTTTTCAGTATGAAGTAATATACCGCGTCTTGCGGAAATCGGCGAGTGTTTTTTTTCTGTTTTTTTCACTTTTTCAACTCCGGGGAGCGTCGTCGCCGGTTTTCCGGGGAAGAATCCGCAGAGCCGGTTGAATTTTTGGGGGATTGGTTGTATATTAATGCCGTGAGGATGGAACAGGAAGGATGGAGCGTGACGATGGAAAAATCGGGTGTGACGAATCCGGGCGGCGCCATGCGCAAGGTGGAGCTTGTCTGCAACCTTGCTCCCGGTAAAAAGGTGGCGGTTGCCGGTTCCTTCAACGACTGGGAGCCGGAATTGAATCCGATGGTGGATGCCGGCGGGAACGGCTCCTACCGTTGCACTCTCTCGCTCGCTCCCGGGTACTACGAGTATAAGTTCGTTGTCGACGGCGAATGGGTGCTCGATGAGAGTAATCCGAACTTTACTTCCAATGATTTCGGAACGCTCAACAGCGTTTTGAACGTCAAGTGATGCTGCCTGTTCCGGCCTGAATTTCTGCTGTCGCTCTCTTTTTAAGTCTTTTCTTCGCTGTTTCTACCGGTGATGCTTGATTTTTCGGAAATTCGAACTTATATTTCCGGAGTAATGCGGGGTATCCGCTCATATGTCACAGGAGACCATGGTATGAAGCAGTATGCAACGTTCCTCTTCGCGCTGCTGGGGGCGACCCTGGCGGCGGCACCGGCTGAATTCCGGCTGGACATCAGCAGTCAGGATAATGTATTGAAACCGGGTGACGGAGAGGTGAAGTTTGTTCGCGCATCCTGGCTCCCCGCTGCGGAGCAGCCGGGCTATCTGGTGGTGAGCAAGACGGTCGGCGCGGATTGGACGCCGATTGAATTCTCCTTTTCGGCGGAAAAAGACGGTTTTCTCTGGCTCGCCTTCGGCGGCGGCTGGGCTTCGACGCCGGAAATGAGAGCGTTCATTGTCGTGGACGGCATCAAATTCAACGGTCAGGAAGCGCCGAACGGCGGATTTGAAACGTTGAAACCCGATCTCTCCGCTCCGAGAATCTGGAATCTCGGTTCGAAAAGCAAAGCCTGCCTGGTGGAGGACGCCAAAGAGGGCAAAAAGGCGATGAAGATCAACCACGACAACCGGATCGGGCAGGGGTTGAAAGTGGAAGCGGGAAAGCGTTACACGATCTCCCTGTTTGCCAAGGCGGCAAAATAGCTGGAGGCGAAAGAGAATACGGGAGGTCGGTATCTGCCGGCCTCCCCTCTTTCTATTGTCGCCTTGCAGCATTGACTGCGACCCCCCGGTGCGGAGCCGGCAATTCAGACGGTCTCCTTCCGTGCAATGGAAACTTGATGCGCTGAAGAAATTAGAGGGTAAGAACTCTTCTCCGGCAGACGGAGGCCGTAAGAGAAAGGAAATGTGATCTCATGCGAAGAAAAGATCGTGAAATCAAAGAATTCTCCACCATACTGGAAATTCTCAATCGGCTCGACTACGGGCATCTTGCCCTGTGTGATGACGGGAAGCCGTATGGCGTTACGCTGAATTTCGGCTATGAGGTGAAGGAGGGAACTCTCCTGCTCTACTTTCACGCTGCGCCGGCGGGACGAAAACTGGATTGTCTCCGCCGCAATTCCTCCACCTATTTCTTTGCGGAGACCGATACGAAATTTTATGAAGGGGAGCGAAACGGACAGAAATACTGGACGATGTATTATTCCTCTGTTGCCGCAGAAGGAACCGTGGAGGTGGTGGAGGAGCCGGAGGAGAAATTTCACGCTTTGAAGTTGCTGATGAAGCATTTCATCGTCGATCAGCCGTTTGAGGTGCCGGAGGAGCTCCTGCGATATACCGCCATTCTGAAAATGACAGTCAGTTCCGTTACCGGAAAACAGAATCCCGGCCCCTCGCAACGGGCATAAGCCGCGATCGAAGCAGGATCAAACACGAAGCGGTCGGGAGTTGGCAATGCGCTTCCTCTCGACCGCTTTCCCCGGCATTGCAGATTTCAGCGTTTTACCTGCCGCCGCATTTCCAGATCGGCCTGCTGACGGCGCAGCGTTTCCCGCTTGTCGCCGCGGTTCTTCCCCTGACAGTAGGCGATTTCCACCTTGACCAGCCCTTGCTTCAAATAGAATTTGAGCGGGATGATGGTACCGCCTTTTGTGCCCAGCCACTGTGCGAGTTTGAGGATCTCGTTGTGATGCATCAAAAGGCGGCGCTGCTGCCGGACCTCATGGTTGAAACGATTGCCGAAGCCGTACTGCGCGATATGCACATTGACCAGCCACATCTGGTTGCCGGAAATTTTGACGTATCCTTCGTTGAGCTGGATCGCCCGTTCCCGACAGCTTTTCACCTCGGTCCCGACGAGTTGAATGCCCGCTTCGAACCGTTCGATGATGTTGTAGTCATGAAAGGCTTTTTTATTGGTGGCCAGCACCGGATCCTTCGGAGTCTGCCTCGGCATGATTTACCTCATTGCTGTTACGCCTGATCGTCGCGCAGAAAGCGTTTCGCCCGCTCCCGGTACGAGGCCATGCGGGGATAATTCTTCTCGTTCAGACCGGCTGCGAATTTCCGGAGCTGCTCCTGCTGTTCGGCGGTGAGTCCGGTCGGACTTTCCACCAGAACGCGGATGTGCAGGTCGCCGCGGGCACCGCCGCGAAGCGAAGGCACCCCTTTGCCCTTGAGCCGCAGAATCGTGCCGCTCTGAGTTCCCGCCGGAACCCGCATCTTCGCCTTGCCGGAGATGGTCGGAACCTCCACCACACCGCCGAGAACGCATGTCTCGTACGGCACCGGGACCTCACAGAGCAGATCCTCTCCGTTCCGGGTGAAAATGTCGTTGGCGCGGACATGGATCACCACGTAGAGATCTCCGGGCCGTCCGCCGTGCAGACCGGCTCCGCCTTTGCCCGGAACCCGCAGTCGTGAACCGGTATCCACTCCCGGCTGAATGTGAAGTTGAAAACTCTTCTCCACTTCGACGCGTCCAGCTCCGCCGCACTTCCGGCACGGCTTTTCGATGATCTGGCCGGTGCCGCGGCAGCGGGAACAGGGCTGGCTCATGCTGAAAAAGCCCTGCGAAACCGTCTGTTGACCGGTGCCGCCGCATTTCGGGCAGACCTTCTTTCCAGAACCGGGTTCACAACCGGAACCGCTGCAGTCCGGGCAGTCCACCAGTCGCGGCATGGTGATCTTCTTGTCGGCGCCGTACATGGCGTCTTCAAAGTCGATCTCCAGGTCGTACCGGAGGTCGTCGCCATCGACCGGACCGTTGTAGGCCCGTCTTCTGCTGCCGCCGCCGCCACCACCAAACAGATCTTCGAATGAGACACCGCCTCCGAAGAATTGACTGAAGATATCCTGTGC
>NZ_DBEXAY010000057.1:0-9625 GCF_048170485.1 Victivallis sp.
TCAATTGTTTCATCTCAAGTCCCTTTCTTTCAAAAGAATACATACAAAAAAACACTTCCCCAAAACCGTTCCGCATTACTCAGCTGGGCATCACTTCTCCTTTCCCTGATATGATACAATGACTTTGGCGGTTTTCCCCGCGGCGAAGAGGCGGTAGGCCTCCGGAGCGTCGTCGAAGGCGAAGCGGTGCGAAATCAATGAATCCACAGCAAGCCCCTCCTTCCACAACTTGTACATCGCATCGAATTCACAGAAGTGATAGAACCACGATCCGGTCGCCGTAATGTCACGCCGGATGAAATCCTCGCTGATCGAAAAAGGCACCTCCCCCTGTTCGCCGTTGAAGATCACCTGTCCCCCGCGCCGGACTGCGGCAAAACAGTTTTTCGCCGTCACCGGCTGCCCCGCCGCTTCGATGCAGAGATCCACTCCATTCCCCCCGGTACGCCGTTTCAGTTCGTCGATCACATCGCACCGCTGCGGTTGAAATCCCTCCACCGCGCCGAGACGGAGTGCCATCTCCAGACGTTCCGCGGAAAGATCCACCACGAAGACCTTCCGTTTAAAATGGTTCTGCATGATCACATTCCCCAGCCCGATCGGGCCGGCGCCGAAAATCGCCACGCTCTTCACCTGGTCAATCCGGACATTCTGCGCGGTATGATACGGCACCCCGAATCCGTCACCGGTGAGCAGAACGCCGCTCTCCCAATCCAGATCATCCGGCAGCGGACGGCACGCGTTCGCCGCGGCAAGAAATTTCTCCGCGTGCATGCTGCCGTAAAACCGCCACTCCGGGCACCAGGTGTACTTTCCGGCCCGGCAGGCGGGGCAGTGACCGCATCCGGCGACCGGACTTGCCCCCACCCGCTGTCCCGGCACCAGCTCTTTCACCCCCGCCCCCACCGCGACGACGGTCCCGACCGCCTCATGGCCCGGATTGCCCTCCGCCATCCCCTCGTTCCGGTAGGCGTGCATCTCACTGCCGCAGATGGCCGAACAGGCGGTGCGGATCACCACCTCCCCCTCCCCCGGCACAGGATCGGGCACCTGCTCCATCTGCAACTCGCCGTTCCCGCAGAACTTCAAACGCTTCATCGCTTTGCTCTCCTCACAGTGAAATCGGAAATTCCCGGTCGAGATTCACCCGGCCTCCTGTCGCCGCTGAACGGCGGAGCGCCGCCTCCAGCTGCAACTCCCGCACCCCCTCCAGGCCGCCGACCGGCGCCGGAGCCGCCGTTCTCACGCTGTCGAGATATGCAGAAAGCGATTTTTCGAACGACGCGGCATACTGATCCCAGCGCGACCGGTTGGCCCCCAGAGTAAAGCTCTCCCGGTATGGCAGACCGGCCTGTTCGAGCTGAAGTTCGACATCCAGATCGGAAAACGACGCCGTTCCCCGCTCGAACTGCAGCACCACCCGGTAGAGCGGCAGTTCAAACGCAGGCCCGGCGGTTCCGACGATCGTCCCGCAGCCGCCGTTCTTCGTCGTGAAGGCGCCCGCGAGATCCCGTCCCCGGAGGTTGGCCGTTCCACAACAGCTTCCTCCGACGGCGGAGACCTCGGCAATCTCGCCGCCGAACCAGCGGAGCAGATCGAGGCAGTGGCTCCAGCAGGCGTAGTGAACCAGCCACGAACTCTGCCGGAGCACGCCGAGCTTCCGCTCCTCCACAATCCGGCGGAGACGGATCATCTGGTCGAAGAAACGGTAGTTGAAGTTCATGGCGATTTCAGTTCCCGCCCGTTTCGCCCGCTTCAGCAGGTCGAGCGCGTCGAAGAAATCCTGTTCGCAGACATCCGCCTGCCCGTTGCGCGCCACGAGCGGTTTTTCGATGAAGAGCCGCTTCGGCGAAAATGTCAGAAGCCGGCAGGCGGTCTCGTAATGAAACGGTTCCAGCGTAAGGATAAAGACGGCATCCAGTTGCAGTTGCGCCAGCTCTTCCAAAGTGGAACAGGCGTGAATACCGAACCGCTCCGCGCACACCTTCGCCTTCTCCGAATCACGGGAACAGCAGTAAAGTTCCACATTCTCCTGCCGCGAAAGAAACGGCAGATAGTTGTTCACGGCGACGTTGCCGAGCCCGACAACCCCAAGTCTTATTGTGTTTTTCATCTCTGCGGTCACGCTTCCTTTTTTTATTACTTCATCGCTTGATTTCTCTTATATTATATGCTATTCTAACACGAAACACAATGGGCGCTTCGGCCGAAAACATAGAGGATTCTGCTGTTTATGATCTGCAAACTCTTCGCGGAGGACTGCATTGCCGGATTCACGAAATTCAGCTATCACCATCCCTCCGGACGCATCTACCGCCCGGAAGGGGTCGACAGCTGGATCCTCACCTTGACCAGAGAGGGAGGCGGCGTCATCAATCCGGACTGCCCCTGCCCCTTCGAGGTCAACCCCGGGGATCTGCTCCTGTTTCCGCCGGTGATCGTTCATGATTACATCTCGCAACCCGGCAAGGACTGGATTCATGACTGGATCGTCTTTCAGGAGACGGAGCATCTGCACAATCTGCTCTTTTACGGTCCGAAAGAACAGGGAGAGGTGGGGCTGATCCGGCTGTCGTCGGAGCTGTACGGAGAGATTGCGCTCCTGATGAAAAAAGCACAGAAACTGATGACCTTCGTCGGTCCCTACAAACTGCGGCGGCGGCTGATTTTGAATGTGGTCGAGGAGATCCTGCTGCTCTCCCTGCCGGAGCGGGAGAAATCCCTGCCGGGCGACGCCGGGTCCGACCGCAGAATTCAGGAGTCACTCGACTTTCTGCACGAACACTTTGCGGAGAAAATCACGGTTCCGGAACTGGCGGAACGGGTCTATCTCTCCACCTCCCGGTATTCCCACCTCTTCCGTCAGATGAAGGGGGTTTCCCCGGGGCAGTATCTGCAGCAATTCCGCATCGGGAAAGCGCGGGAACTGTTGATTTCCAGCAATCTCTCCGTGGGGGAAATTGCCGCAAGATGCGGATTTGACGACCTTTTCTACTTCTCCAACCTCTTCCGCCGCCTGACCGGAATCTCCCCCCGCGGCTATCGGGCGGGAGTCCGCAGCATCGCTCCGCTTTTCGACAGCGCCAATCCGCATACCCGATAAAGAGGGAACGCTTCAACTTTTCCCTTTTCTGTAAAGAGGTTCCCTCCCGGAAGCATCGGCGGCGAAGGCGATATTACGCCGCTCTTTCCGGTACTCTGCGGGGGAGCAACCGTGCCGCTTGAGAAACCGCTGATAGAAGTAGACCGGGCTGCTGAACCCGCAGAGGTCGGCAATCTCCTGAATGCGGAGATCGGTCGTGGCGAGCAGCTGCTCCGCCGCAAACATCCGCCGCGCCTGAAGCATCTCCATCGGCGACTCATCGTAAAAACTGTTCCACAACCGGTAGAAGGAACGCGTGCTCAACCCGCTGCCCCGCAGAAGGTCCGGGATGGAAAGCGGCTCCTGAAAGTGCGCCGTCAACACCGAAGCAATTCGGCGGACCGCCTGCTCCTCCCGGCTCTCCAGAAGTTGCTGCTTCTGCATTTTGATCTCCAGAAGCATCCGAAGCACCAGCAGGTCGAGCTGGTCCGCTCGGCCCGGTTCCTGCAGGTTGTTCAGATTCTCAAACACCTCGTCCAGCAGTTTCCGGAAACGCGGCGTCAGAACAAAAGCGGTCTGCAACTCTGTAATATAATTCCGCCAGAATGTCCCGTGCTCCCCGGGATAGACGAAAAAGAGCTCATCCCGCTTCACCGTTCGGATTGTGGTCATCACGGTTCCCGGCAGAACCAGCGAAACATGCGGCGAACCGCCGTTGCAAGTGCACTCCCGGCCGTCGATGATTTCGGTTCGGCTTCCCTGCTATTCCCGGAGAACAAAGCAGAGTAAAAGCGCATTGTTCTCATGGTTCCGGTGAACATAGAGGTGATCGGGCATCCAGCCGATTGTCTGAATCGCCGGCAGAGCGGCGGCGAGTCGGGGAATCGTTGCAAGTCGGTAGAGGCCTTTTTTCATTCTGGCATAAAATCTATATTTTTTGACGTAAGTTGTTCTACGTTTTTGCCGGATTTTCAGGTATAATATAGTAGAAATGCATAAAGAATCCATCATAAAACAGAGGTTTTTCATGAAAAAAGAACAATTGTATGCCGATTTCAAGCAGACGTCAGGCCGAATCCGTCGACTGAACGGCGGCAATCTGGGGCCGATGCTGAGCAACGGCTACTGCAACGATGGAAAATTCGTCGGGGAGTTCGCCGAGCTGGAGGTTCCGATCACCCGGGTGCACGATGCTCCGCTCGGCAACAAGGGGATGCGGCTGGTCGATATTCAGCACATCTTCGGGAACTGGAAAGCCGATGCGCAGAATCCGGACAACTACTACTTCATCCAGACCGACGACTACCTGCGCACCATCCGCGCCGGCGGGTCAGAGATCTTCTTCCGGCTGGGAACCTCGATCGAGCATTCGCTCAACAACTACTACGCCGTCCCGCCGGATGATTACGAAAAATGGACCGATATCTGCATCAACATCATCCGCCACTACAACGAAGGGTGGAACAACGGCTTCTCCTGGAACATCCGCTACTGGGAGATCTGGAATGAGCCGGACATCGTCAAAAACATGTGGAACTCTTCGATGGAAGAGTACTGCCGCCTCTATGAGATTGCCGCAAAGAGAATCAAAACGCGTTTCCCCCATGTCAAGGTCGGCGGCCCGGCGCTGGCGCGGGTCCGCCCCGGCAGCAACGATGAAAACGCGCGTATCTTTCTCGGCTACTGCCGGGAGCGTCAGGTGCCGCTGGACTTCTTCTCCTGGCACCGTTACGCCGGGGACCTCGACGAAATCATTCACGAACCAGAGGAGGTGCGGGCGCTGGTGGATGAATACGGATTTACGGAAACGGAACTGCATCTGAATGAGTGGCACTACTGGTACAAAGGGTTCACGAAAGAGGCCTACTGCGACATGATCGAGGGAATTCCGGGCATCAACGCCGCGGTGTTCGCGACAGCGCTGCTGACCGCCTGGCAGGACTCTCCGCTCACGATGGGGTATCACTACACGATCGGTGAACTCTCCAACGCCTGGGGAGCGTGGAGTTACGGCGAGCCGCTTAAACTATTCTACACGCTGAAGACGTTCACCCGGATCGCCCGTTGCAGAGAACGGGTGAAGACCGAAACCGGCAATCACAACTGCCAGATTCTGGCGGGAATCGGGGAATCCGGTAAACGATCGGTACTGATCTCCGACTTCAAATCCGGCGCGGACACTCTGGAACTCCATCTGCGCGGCGCCGAAAACGCCCGCTTCCATCTGGTGCGGATCGACTTCGACCACGACTGGGCCGAATCGGAATGTTCCGCCGGAGCGGACGGGACGCTCATTCTCCCCGGAACCGATCCGGGTAAATCACAGGTATTTCTGTTGGAAGAACTGTAAACCCCCTCGAGAGCCGCTCACCGACAGCCTCCCGGCTCCAAACGGCATCGCTGATAGCAGCGATGCCATATAACGAAACCGTTTCCAAGTCAGTTTGCCCGCGGATACCAGCGCATTTTTTCGGCCTTGCTGTACATCTCCGGTTGTGAATGCGCCTCGACATGTCCATCAAACATCACCGCATTGGCCCGCCCGTTGTGGATGAAATGAACGCCATCCGTCGTCAGAAACCGGGTAGTGGAGGAGGCCGTATCCCGTGAGAGATTCCAGCTGCCGCTCTTGTTGCTGTTGACGCTTTCGATATGGTGGTATTTATTCGAAGGATTTTTGATTCTTCCATAATTGTAAATGTAATACCATTCACCGCCGCCGGTTTTTTTCTCAGCATCTTCCGGTCTCAAACGATAGAGTCCCTCTGCGTTTTTCCCATAGACGTAGAGCAGATACTTGCCGTCTTCTGAAGGCGGAACCATCGGCTTATCCGGACAGATCATCGAAAGCGGCAGTACACGCCCCTTTTCATCCTTCGTCAGCAACGGTCTGGCCGGGTCCTCAATGGAAGCTCTATCGATTCCATAATAGGTGTAGAGCTGGGCATTCTGGTACCAGCCGGAGGTCCATTGGTCGCCTTTATGGCGAACATCGAAGCCATCGAAATCACTGGAATAACTGAAATTGGCAAAACCGAGCTGCTTGATGTTGCTCGCACAGGTGATGCTGCGCGCTTTTCCCCGCGCCTTACCCAGAGCCGGGAGCAGCAGGGCGGCAAGAATTGCGATGATCGCGATTACGATGAGGAGTTCGATCAGGGTAAAAATTCGGTGGAAACGGGCGGCCTCATCTGCCTTTGTCCCTTCTCCGCCAACAGCGGACAGAGTGAAAGCATGGATTTTCATATCGGTTTTTCCTTTCATCTTACCGGTCTTCATAATAGTTTGATCAACATCATTTTTCACTGAAAAAAATGACGATTCATTGAAAATTCCCCGTATTTTCCTGGATCCTGTCTTTTTTCTGATACACCAATCATTCCCTGGTCAAGCAGTATGCCATCACCCCTTCCGGGAAGCGGGTATTGTCGATGGAAAAAGAGAAAACTCCATCGACGGATTTTCCTGAAACCACCCCCTGCTCTTTTCCGTCACTACGAAGTGCAGCAACACGCCATCCGGCAGCACTTCTGAACTCAATCCGCGCGCGACCGCGACGCAACAGCAACCGCGGCCTGCCACTGTTGACCAGGCGCGTTTTGGAGCCGCTGGCAAACCGCATTCCCTCATTGGTAAGATCGGTAAGATGAATCAGCAGCACTTTTCCACTCTCGGCCAGCTTGTTGCCGTCGAGCGAGATCAACGCAATGGTCGAAAAGGTATCCACGCCGCTGACACGCAGCAGACCGGCCGCCAGAGAACCTTGCGGCAAAGTAATGCTCTCGCTGAGCGGCGTGATGACAGCGAAAGTCCCCGTTTCACGATCGAGGCGAAGACGCGGCTCTCCGGCGACCTTTTCTCCCTGCCGATAGCGCCGTACGCCACGCGGAAGCGCCCTTCCCTCCGGATGTGATCCGATCTGTGCCTGGAGTCCAAGCTGCTCGAATTCCGGCGGGTAGGAAGGCATCATTGTGCTGTTACCATAAGGATTGTCTGGTACGCAGAAGGAAATCTTCTCTTTTGCCGGAGCGAAATCGCCACGCAGAAAAAGCGCCCAGATGATCCGGTCGCTGAGCTGCATCAGAGGATCACTGCTGATGTTGAAGTTGCCGATCATGGGCTTCTCGTTCAGAGTGTCGAGAGAATGCCCCCAGCTGAACCGCCAGAGACCATCCCAGTTCTGGAGTGCACTGTACGCGCCGATCAGAGGACCGTTTTCGGCGACGTGAATGTTGGGATGGCAGAAGGTGTATTCCGTAACCAGAAAGGGTTTGCCGAAGATGCGGGTCGGCATCATCAACCGCGGATTCTGCGCCAGACGGCGAATTGCCGATCCCTGATCGTAGTCAGCCGGCAAACGCCAGGCGTTTTGGAAGAAACGCGGATGGGCAAAATACTGATGATTGTCCACCAGATCGAATTTACTGCGCAATCGGGTCAATGCACTCGAATTAACGAAGTTTAAGCTCGTCAGCATCGCCTTGACTTTCAATTCATTACGAACAAAATCAAGTTGTTCATCCAGAACTTTTTCCTGCAATTTTTCAAGAAAACAGAGCATATTCTGCTCGGCGGCCGGACGTCCTTTTCGCCATTTCTGAAAGAGCTTATGATAACGCTCCCGCAGTCCGGCATAGCGGTGCCAATGCTGGGAAAGTGTATCCTCGTTGACCAGGTTGAGACAAAAGAGCGCAGGATCGTCTGCCCAACGCATGCCAGTGTAGGGATTTTTATGTTGCATCCAATTGCGGGCGAATTTTTTCCAACTCTCCATCGCGTTGCGGTTTATCGGAAGCGTCGCTTTGAAGAAAGCACTATCCGGCGTTCCTTTTTCCAGCGGGAATCCGTCCCCCGCCCGAGGTCTACGGCTGGTAAAAAGATCCGTCGTGATGTAAAATCCACGTTTTTTCAAGCTGGCGAAGAGGTAATCCAGACGATCCAGCATCTCCGGATCCAGCGTCCAGGAGTTTTCAGAGTCTTTCGCAACCATGAAATTGTCGTGATGATGGATACGCACGCTGTTGTAGCCGCGTTTCGCCAACTCCTCCACCAGTTCATCGGCCGACTTGTGATCGGGAAACGACGCAATCATGCAGAGATTGACCCCGAGAAGCCGCAGACGCTTTTGCGGCGCATGTTCAAACGTGAGCGTGCCATCCGGTGCCGCAATGACCCGCCCGTACTTTCCGGCTGGAGCATCGAGCACACCGGTATGGGAAAAATCCAGCGGCGAACCGGCGAGAATACGGCTGCGATACGGAATCCGTCTCCAGGTCGAATCCGCTTTCATCGTAAGCGGTTGATCGGAATTGCCGGGGAATTGAATCCGGCGGTTGCTGAGTGTAACCGCCGCGACCATCCAGCATGCGGTCGGTTCATTGATGCGGAACGTGATCGCGGTCGGATCGTTCCGGTCCAGTGAAAAACTCGATGCGTAAAGTCCGACCGTCGCGGCATTGTTGTCGAAACGACAGGCGATTGCAGCATTCGGCAGTGAATTGCTGATCCACCAGTTGCCGCAATCGAAGCGGGAGCGTACCGGGATCGACTGCTGCGTGCCGTCAGAGTATTCGACATCGAGGAATCCAAGTGTTTTCCCGGATACGGGAGACCACGCACTGGCATGAAGCAAATTAATCGCCTGAAAACTTCCCCGGGAGTGGGGTGGCAGTTCGAGTCGAACCGTCTTCGGTGCGACGCGGCCGGCAACGATCGCCTTACGGTCAGCGCCGATGCAGAAGGGAACACGGGCATATTCAAGCAATCCGCTCTTGATCATGCTCAAATCGTTGGCCGCGCCCTGTCCGGTCCAGCCGGAACCGTCTCTGTCCTCGAAGGTGCGGTTTGCCGCTTTGTCAAGCTCCACTTTACAGAATTCCGGAGGCTGGATTTCCAGGTTCAATTTCAGGCTCGCCGAAGAGATGTTCCCACGGTACGGCGAAAAGAAGAAGCGGATCCCGATCGTATTCTGCCACTTGCGGTTATCCTGAATTTCCAGTCTCATATTGCCGTGGAAACGGTAACGCATTCCGCCGGGCAGATCGACGATCACCTCTTTCGCAACGCCTTTGAAAAGGGACAACTCTTTGAGAAGCGAAGGGATCGTAACCGTTTTTTGGTCGACCGTGATCGCAATCTGTTCAGGCGGAAGTGTGAGAATGGCTGCAAGCAGTTCCCAGCGCACCGGGCTGGGAAAGGCAGCCTGCCCGAGAATCTCATAGCGATTTTTCCCTGTCTGAAGAATGGTTTCGCTGACAGTCCCGCCGGCCAGGCTACCGGAAAACACCAGTTTTCCGGCTGATTTTTCGCGTTTCATGGATTGCCAGTGTGCGTTCAGTTTCCAGCTGCGCCAGGATTCCTCCGCAAACTTGAATTGGAATTCGCACTCCCCCAGTCTCATCTCGCCGAAGTTACTGATATGGATTCCCGCGGGAAACTCCACCGCAGTCACCGTTATGATAACTGCGAATGTCAATACTGCCCCAAAGAACTTCATACAACCTCCTATTTTTTCTTCTGGTGACATCCAGAAATTCCTCTTTG
>NZ_DBEXAY010000058.1:0-9881 GCF_048170485.1 Victivallis sp.
ACGAACTCTGTTTCGTTGCCTCGTATGGGAGAATAAATCCAAAGCCAATATACCGATACATGATTTCATTTAATGAGAAAGAATATCTCCATGGAAAACTCAACTTTCTGCCATCCCCCATAAATTCAGTTTCATAGGAGATAGATCGAACTCCTTCTGGACCGGGCGTCACAATTGTAGATCACGTTGCGCGGTCCGCAGGAGCCGTGCATCCCGTCGTTGAACGGCGTTGAATAGAAGGCGAAACCGTAGCTGGAGAACTTTCCGGTGGTCTCGATGATCCGGCACTGTTCGATCAGGTTTTCCAGACAGTAGCCGCTGTGAAACTGCGCGTCGCTGTTGTGAAAGACGCTGTCGCGGATGACGCAGCCGGAACAGCACCAGTTCAAAAGCGGCGCATGGCGGAGATCGAAGGTTTCAATTCGCTCCATCAGGCAGTGGGTGCCATATTCAAACCCGGCGTAGCTCAGGAGCGAACGGGGGAAATGTGCGCCGCGCAGCACCGAATCGGCAAAAACACAGTGGATCACATGGCTGAACCGCACCGGCCAGACTCCCGCCTTGACCACCTCGAGGTTGCGCGCTTCGCAGTCGGCGGCCGCCTGAAACGAGATCGCGTTGAGCTGAAAATCCCGCTGAATCTTCCCCTGCTGTTCGATCGTGAACCCCTCCGCCGCGCAGAAGCGGATCGGGAAAAATGCGGTGGCAAACGCCCCTTCCGCCGCGAAGTAGGGCACGCGGGAGGGAGTGGCAAGGGTCAGTTGTTTCCCTTCCCGCCGGAGAATTCGAAAGGCGTTCCGGCGCATTTTCCCCCAGGCGAGCGGGGAATGGGCCAGTTTATCCCATTCGGTATTGACCGGGGCGTTTAGAAAGATGTATTCGCATTCCGGCGTGAGCCGGTGATCGGAAGCGAGTTCGACCTCCACCTCGCCGCGTTTCACATCGGCGGCAAGCGGCATCCGCGAAGTGGTGGCGGTGAACTCGTTGCCTTCGAAGTGAAGCAGAGAATGCTCTTTTGTATACCTCTGTGCAGGAGTAACTTGAAAATCGAACGTCTCCTGAACCGCTTCTCCCTGATAACCGGTCGTCTTCAAGGTCAGCCGGCACGGGCCCGCCGGAAGTTTGCTGAGATACTCCCGCGGCGGGAGCACGATTCTGCCCACCGCCGGATCGGCCTGACTCACGGAAAATCCGCGGTCCTTGCGGAAGCCGACCGATTTCAGATACGCCTCGGTGGAGTCGAACTTCTCCGCCTCGGCGGAGGCCGGAATCGCCCAGCGCCCCAGCACTTTGCCGTCGAAGAGAAGCGATACGGCCGTGCATTTTTTCCAGGGGAAATAGAGTTCCAGCCGGGTATTTCCGCCGATGCGGTTCCCGGGGGCGAAGTTCATGATCTGCAAACCGGAGGGGCGGGGGCGCGAGACCAGCCGCGTCTTTCCCCTGCCCGCGCCGCGGATGACAATCCGGTCGGCGGTGATGTACACCTTGCCGTCGAGCCAATATTCGCCCGCTTCGAGCTGGACGATTCCCTCGCCGTTCTTCGCCGCGGCGTCGACCGCCTTCTGGATTCCGGCGGCGTCATCGCGATCGTCTCCGGGAAGCGCGCCGAAGTCGCGCGCCGCAAAAACGGTTTTCGGCGGACGCCGTTCGGAAACTCCCGCACGGGTGAAATCGGGGTAGAAGATGCCGTCCGGCCCCCGCATCGAAAGGGAATCGCCCGGCTGAAACGGTTCCGGCTCCAGCAGGCGGCGCGGCTTCTCCTCCTTGAGCTGGAAATCCCAGAACCACACCTTTGCCGCAGAGAGCTTCCGGATCTCGATGCGCAGCGAGGCGCACTCCGGCTGCGTGTCGAACGGCAGTTCCATTTGGAGTTCCGTTTTCCGGAGCGAAAGATCAGGGCGCAGAAAGGTGTCCCGGTGGCGCATCCAGTCGGTACGGGGAAGCGGCCGCCCGGTGCGATCGTACTCTTCGAGTTCCAGATAAAAGAGGTTGCTCCGCTCGCTGTAGTAACGGAAACTCAATTGATAGCGCGTCGAAGGCTTTACCAGAATCTGCCGGGAGCAGAAGAGTTTCCCCTTGCCCGGCAGAAGCGCCTCCACCCCCGCTTTCGGCACCGGTTGCAGAGAGGTTTCGCCGCTCCACCCGGTGAGCGGAATCGCTCCGGCGGAAACCGGTTTTTCCGCCTCGCCCGGTTCCCGCCGGGCGGAGAAGGAGAGCGTGACCGGCACGCCCGCTTTGACCGCAATCTTCTGAGCAAGCGTGCCGTCATGCCACACCTTCGCGCCGAACTGCCCGGAAACGGCGTTTCCCAACCGGACAGCCCCTTTCCCGACTCTCCGCCAATGTTCCGGAAGCGTCGGGTCGGCGGCGGAAGCGCTCTCGAAATCGCCGTTCTGCAACGTCGCGCCGGAGAGTTCCAGCTGGTCATAGATCACCTCAAGACGTTCGATCTCCTTCGCCCCCTTCGGTTTCCGCCAAGGGCCGCGCAGCCAGAGGTCGAACGAGCCCGTCCTGGCCGGCGTGAAGGTGACGGTAGTCCGGCTCCACCGGTCCGCCCGGAGCGGAGTTGCCCCCTCGATTGTGAAACCGTTCTTCCCGATTCGCCCGACCCGGATGTTCTCGCCGGAGATCGGAACCGTGCCGTTCCCCTCCGCAAAACAGTCGGCATTGCGCAGATCGACCCGGAACGGATGCGCGGCACACAATATTCCGGCAGTCAGAACCGCAAGAAGCAGAAAGCCTGTTCTCATTCATGTACTCCTGTTTCAGTATTCATATCGTTGATAGGGATAATTCTCCTCCACATCACGGAACGGGAAGAAGGCTCGGACAGTCAATGCATTGGCTACTTTGTATGTCTTGACACTTCCATCAAGATGAAGCGTATTGACGCCCCGGGAGTGACGCGCCGCCGGATTCGCCTGATAGGTGCCGGTGTATTCCGTGCGGAAACGGTAGTACCCATATTCCTCGTTCTCATCGAATGACATCTGGGTACTTTTGCTTCTGAATCCATCCACCAGCAGCATCTTCCGGCTGGGTGACTTGATCGATCCCATTTTGGCGGAGGTGTAATCGACGTGGTTCGGCCGCAGCCAGCTGTTCATCGCATAAAAAGGAAATTGGTGCCACCAGGTAGCGGCGCGGGTTTCATCGCTGTTCGCTTCCGCAAAAGTCATATTTCCGGTCAGATCCACCTGGTAGGTGGTGGATGGGCAGAAAAACAGCTTGTTGTTGGCATAATTCCCGTTCGTATGGTACAATCCAGTGACCCATTTTTCCGCTTCATTCGCTCTTTTGTTCGGCCCCATCAGCAGAAACGTCCATTTCGCGTATGGTGTTTCCGGCGGCGGCAGCCAGTCGTCGCAGTCCCCACCGTACTGCGCAAACCCGAGCCCCAGCTGCTTCAAATTGCTGATGCAGGTAGCGGACCGGGCACGCTCCCGCGCCTGCGACAGCGCCGGAAGCAGCATCGAGGCGAGAATTGCAATAATCGCAATTACGACAAGAAGTTCGATCAAG
Source organism: Victivallis sp. (assembly GCF_048170485.1). NCBI lineage: Bacteria > Pseudomonadati > Lentisphaerota > Lentisphaeria > Victivallales > Victivallaceae > Victivallis > Victivallis sp. Next base: position 3,523 of record NZ_DBEXAY010000058.1, read on the forward strand.
GTGAATTTTTTCATACGATCCTCCCATTTAAATCAGAGCGTATTGCTGCTGAACACGAAACGGACGTTGGAGAGAGTTCGCATCATCGGAACGTTCTCCCCGCGCCTCCGGGCGATGATGAAGCGGGCGGCACTCGCCGCCATCTCCGTCAACGGCATGTCGATATACATAACCTCCTCCTGCCCGGGCAGAGAGAGGTCCACCTTGTCAAAGCACATCACGGCGAGATCCTGCCCGATCCCGCGCCCGGCCGTCCGACCGGCGAGCAGAACGTAGTCGAGCAGTCTCTGCACCGTCACGAACAGGGCGTCCGGCTGCTCTTTCCGCAAGAAATCTTCCAGCGTGGAAATCGCGGAAACTCCGCCGCAATCCACCGTACAGACCAGCTCCGGCCGCCCCGCCTGCCGGCACGCCTCCCGGTATCCCGCCGCGCGGGTCTGATTGGCGTAGGGACTGAGCGAAGCGGTCTGGATCAATCCGACCCGTTTCCGGCCCATCCGGAAGAGCAGTTCGAGTGCGCGCCGGGATTCCAGCTCGTAGTCCACAGTCGCATAGGCAAGATTGGGCAGGTCGGAGAAGCGGTTGATGAGGACCACCGGAATACCGTTGCCCGAGATCGCATTGAGTTGCCGGAAATCCTCCGGCGTCTCACGGGTGGTCATCAAAATGAGTCCATCCATATCCCCGCCGTTGCGGGTGATGAACTCCTCGGTCGGGCAGTAGACCAGCCGGGCGTTCTCCCCGGAACAGATCTTCTGCGCCCCATCGAACACTTCGGCGATATAGGGGTTGAAGTCGCCACGGGAACCGGTGATGGCGATGTTCAAAGTCTTCGGCGCCCTGGCCTGCTGCGGATTTTCACAGACGAAGGAACCGATCCCCGGTTGGCGGAAGATCAGCCCGTCCGCTTCGAGAATGTCCAGCGCCTTGCGCACGGAAAACCGGCTGATGCTGAACTGGCGGCAGAGCTCGTTTTCCGACGGCAGCGCCATCCCCGGGGTCAGCTCCCGCCGGCGGATCCGCGTCGAAAGCGATCCGGCTACCTCCTGAAACACTGGCTTCTTCTGACTCATTTCCATCGCCTTTCTTCAAAACGAACAAGTATGACGAACTTGTCTGTTTTTATTATAGCAAAAAAAGCAAGGGATGTCAATACGTCTGGAAAAATTTTTTCAAAAAAAATAAGGGAACGCCTGGTTGCCGAGAGAGATGCGCTACACCGGACCCGTTCCGCCGGAACGCTCCGAAAGCAGCGCATGAACCGCGGCGGCAAACCGGTCGCCCCGCTCCTTGTAGTCGCGAAACATATCCATGCTGGCGCAGGCGGGCGAGAGCAGAACGGTGTCGCCGGGGAGCGCATGGGCGGATGCGATTTCAACCGCCTTTTCAAAATCGTTCCCGCACTCCGCGAACGGAATCTTTCCGTCGAGAACCGCCGCGATGGCGGCGCGGCAGGCGCCGTAAAGCACCGCAAAACGGACCCGCTCCTTCTCTTCGAGCAGCGGGGTGAAATCCATCCCTTTGTCGAGGCCGCCGAGCAGCAGCACCGCACAACGCCGTTGCGGCAGGGTGCGCAGAGCCGCCAGCACCGAAGCCGGATTGGTCGCCTTCGAGTCGTTGACATAGCGGATGCCGTCCTGTTCGGCCACCAGTTCAATCCGGTGGCGGCCCGGTTCGAAGGAGAGGATCGCATCGGTGAATTCCCGGCGGAAAACGCCCCCTTCCGGCAGGAGCCGCAACGCCAGCTCCACCGCGGCGGCGAGGTTCTCCTGATTGTGCGGCGCGTGGAGCCGGGTCCCGGCGGTGTCAATGAGTTCACGACCGTCCACGAAAAGCCTTCCCGCCCGCACCTCGACGCGCCGGGGCGCCGGGAGCGACAATCCGAAAATACGGTTCTCCTCCGGCACATGGCGGAAGATTCCCCGCTTGACCTCACAGTACTCTTCAAATCCGCCGGCGTACCGGTTGATGTGGTCGGACTCCAGGTTGAGCAGTGCCGCGGCGACGGGAGCGAAGGAGTCGGCGCGCTCCAGCTGAAACGAGCTCACTTCCACCACCGGAAGAGTCTCCGGCTGGAGCTTCCCCTCGCGCATGTCGGCGGCGATGTCGGAGAGCGGTACGCCGATGTTCCCCGCCGTCACCGCCGGAACTCCGGACGCGTTCAAAAGATGGCAGGCAAGTTCGGTCGTCGTGGTCTTGCCGTTGGTTCCGGTGATCGCGATGCAGCGGCGGCGCGGCAGGTGGCGGAACCCGAACTCCAGCTCGCTGATGAATTCCACTTCCCCCCGCTCTGCCCGCCGGGCGGCCGCCTGCCAGAGCGGCGAAGTGAGCGGCACCACTCCGGGGCTGGTGACGAGCAGAGAACGGTGCGCCACCGCCTCTTCCGGCGGGCACGGCGCAGGGTCAGAGAGGATTTCCGCTTCCATTCCAAGCGTTTCCGCCAGGCGCCGGGCGGCACGGCCGGAGACTCCGCCTCCGAGAATCAGGCACGGTTTCATCATTTCCTTCTCCGGCAGATCCGGCCGGATGGTTCCCCCGGGGGAAAATCCCCCGGCTTTTCCATATAATATACTTGATATTTGGGCCGCCGCAAGTTATATTCTTTATCCGATATGGACAGAAAGAGCAAAATTCTCGAGGCTGTTTCGAACGGGACGCTCGGCTTCGCGGAGGCCGTCGCCCGACTGGCCGCGGCGGAAGGTGCGGTTGCCGATCTCGGCGTCGCGAAAATCGACCACGCCCGCATGGCACGCTGCGGCATGCCGGAGTTCATCTACGGCGCCGGGAAGAATGTGGAGCAGCTCCTGACGATCGTGCCGGAAATTCTCCGCCGCAACGGTTCGGTGCTGGTGACCCGGGTGGAACCGGCGGCCGGCCGGGCGCTCCTGGAGAAGGTGCCGCAGGGAATCCACGATGCGCAGGCGAAGGTGTTCGCCGTGCAGAACAGCGCCCGGGAGCTTCACGGCAATGTGGCGGTCGTCTCCGCCGGCACCAGCGATCTCGGCGTCGCACTGGAGGCGCAATACACGCTGGAGGAGTGCGGTGTGCGTTCCGAACTGGTGACCGATGTCGGCGTCGCCGGAATCGAACGGCTGTTCGCGTCGCTCGACCGCCTCCGCCGCGCCGATGTGTGCATTGTGATTGCGGGCATGGAGGGGGCGCTGCCCAGCGTGGTCGGCGGACTGGTCCGGGTGCCGGTGATCGCGGTCCCGACCAGCGTCGGGTACGGCGCGAGCTTCGGCGGACTGGCGGCACTGCTCGGGATGCTCAACAGCTGCGCCGCCGGCGTCACGGTGGTGAACGTCGACAACGGGTTTGGTGCCGCGTGCGCCGCCGCCCGGATCATCAATTGCAGAGAAAAATAATCAATGGCGCCGGGTTCCGGCGCAGAAGGATGACAATACGATGAGCAACTATCCGAAATACCGTTATCCGGAGCCGATTCCGATCAAAGACCGGCAGTGGCCGGACCGGATTATCACCGTTCCGCCCATCTGGGCCTCCGTCGACCTGCGCGACGGCAATCAGGCACTGCCCGAACCGATGTCGCCGGAACACAAACTCGAATACTTCAACATGCTGCTCGGAATCGGCTTCAAGGAGATCGAGGTCTCCTTCCCCTCCGCCTCGGCGGACGATCACGATTTCGTGCGCATGCTGATCGACCGCAACCTGATTCCGGACGATGTGCGCATTTCCGTGCTGACCCAGGCGCGCCGCCACCTGATCGACAAGACCATCGAATCGCTGCGCGGCGTGCGGAGCGCCATCGCTCACTGTTATGTGCCGACCTCCGATCTGCACGGGCGGTTCGTCTTCAACTGCGACCACAAGCAGGTCATGCAGATGGCGATCGACGGCACCCGGATGGTGCGCGAAGCGATCGAGCGCGAAGGGCTTACCGGCAAGGTGACCTACGAGTTCTCCCCCGAGGAGTTCACCGACAGCGACCTCGATTTCGTGGTGGAGCTCTGCTGCGCGATCAAGGAGGAGTGGGGCGCGGCCACGCCGGAAAGCTTCATCCTCAATCTGCCCGCGACGGTGGAACGGCGTCCGCCCAACCAGTATGCCGACATGATCGAACTCTTCTGTCGCAAATATCCCTATCTGGCGGAAACCACGGTCAGTTTGCACGCCCACAACGATCAGGGGTGCGCGGTGGCGGCGACTGAACTTGCGCTGCTGGCCGGAGCCACCCGGGTCGAAGGGACCATCTTCGGCCACGGCGAACGGACCGGCAACCTCGACATCTCGGTGCTGGCGCTCAACCTCGAATCGCGCGGCGTCAAGACCGGACTCAATTTCAGCAACATGCCGGAGATCGTGCGGATCGTCGAACGCAACTCCGGGATCGAGGTGCATCCGCGCCATCCCTACGCCGGGGATCTGGTCTTCACCGCCTTCTCAGGTTCGCACCAGGATGCGATCCGGAAGGGGTTCGAACACCGCGCGGAGATCACCGAATATTTCAAGCAGGGCTGGAAGATCCCCTATCTCCACCTCGACCCCTCCGACCTCGGCCGGCAGTATGAGAAGCTGATCCGCATCAACAGCCAGTCCGGCAAGGGCGGAATCGTCTACGTGCTGGAGAAGGAGTTCGGCATCTACCCGCCGAAGACGATGCATCCGGAGATCGGCGCGGTGGTGCAGGAGTACATCGACCGGACCGGCGGAGAAATCAACTCCGAAGAGCTGCGCCGGATTTTCGACGAGAATTTCGTCAACATCGTCGGCCCCTACCGGATGGAGGATTACCACCGCGCCTCGGTGGGCGACCGTTCCGGCTCCGATTTCACCTGGTTCATCGGCGACGAGAAGTATGAGTTGACCGGGCAGGGCAATGGGCCGCTTTCGGCGGTGGTGCACGCGCTGAAGAGCTCCGGGCTGATGCCGTTCTTCAAGCTGGAGGACTTCTCCGAACGCACGCTCGGCAAGGACGCCGACGCGCGCGCCATGGCGTTTGTCGGCCTCCGCTGCGGCGATACGCCGGAGCACAAGGAGCTGATCTACGGTGCGGGTGAGCACTCCAACATCGACCGGGCCGCCATCGCGGCGCTGATCAGTGCGATGAACCGGGCGGCGGCCCGCGGGGTGTTCCGCCGGGACCAGGCGATGGTCCAGACCGTCTAGGAGGGCGGCGGAGCCATGAATGAAGTGACCCGGGCCAGAGTGCAGCTCTTTGCGGTACTGCTGATCATCATCATCGCCGCGCACATTCTGCTGATCAAACTGTTTGTCTTCAACCATCCGGAGGCGGAACCGGCGAAGGAACCGGCCGTGGAGGCTTCGGCAGCGGCGACGGCGTCGACAGCGCCGGTTCAGGCGGCCGCGGCGCAACCGACGGCAAAACCGGAGGCTTCGGAGGAGAAACCGGGCTTCTGGAGCCGTCTTTTCGGCTTCTCGCGCAAACCGGCGGCCAAACCGGTGGCGAAAACGCCGGAGCCGCCGCCTCCGCCGGTCTACCGTTACAAGAAACCGACCGGGAATCCCAAATTCGGCCAGCCGTTCAACTTTGCGACGGCGGTGCGGGGGGATCTGCCGGCCAATGTGGTGCCGGGCAGTGCCGGCGCGCGGACCGGAATCATGGTCGACCTCAATACCCGCAACGTTTTGTGGGAAAAGGATTCCTTCAAGATGGTGCCGGTCGCCTCGATGGTGAAAATGATGACGCTTCTGCTCACCTTTGAGGAGATGGAGAGGAATCCTGCCATATCGCTCGATACCCCGGTGAAGATCACCCGGACGGTGTTGAAAGTCCCGCGGACCGGAATTATCTGGCTTGACCCGCGTGAGACCTTCCCGCTGTCAGATCTGTTGAAGGCGGTGACGATCAAGAGCGCCAACGATGCGGCGACGCAGGTCGCGGAATTCATCGGGGGCGACGTCAACAGCTTCATTATCCGGATGAACCAGCGGGCCCGCTCCCTCGGGATGATGCATTCGAAGTTTGTAAGTCCCTGCGGCTTGAAGGATAAGAAGCTCGGCAACTCTCTGAGCTGCGCCCGGGATATGGTGGTGGTCGGCGAACAGCTGCTGGAATACCCGCCGGTGATGCAGTGGAGCACCACCAAACAGGATTCGATCCGCGAAGGCGATAAGAAGACGATTCTCACGACAACCAACAAGCTGGTCAATCCGCGCTGGCCAGGCGTGGACGGGCTCAAAACCGGATATACCGCGGATGCCGGCAGCTGTCTGACCTTCAGCGTGTTGCGGGACGGCCGCCGGATTCTTGGCTGCGTGACCGGCTTCAAGTCGGCACGGGATCGGGATCGCTTCTGCCGCAAGCTGATCGACTGGGGATACCGGCGGGCGGCGACGCTTTGATCGCAAAAGAGGATAAAATTTCTGAAAAAATA